>CALGIY010000092.1 GCA_937914965.1 uncultured Thermoanaerobacteraceae bacterium
GGTCATCCCTTCCCTCGCCAGATCACCCATAACATCCAGTACCTCACCTACCATCTCCGGGTCCAGGGCAGAGGTAGGTTCGTCAAAGAGCATTACCCGCGGCTGCATGGCTAGAGCTCTGGCGATAGCTACTCGCTGCTGCTGTCCCCCGGAAAGCTGTGCGGGAAAGTTTTCGGCCTTGTCACTCAAACCCACCTTTTCCAGAAGGGAGAGGGCAATCTCCTGGGCCTTGGCCTGATCCATTTTTTTGACGATCAGGGGTGCCATAGTGATGTTATCCAGCACACTTCTGTGGGGAAAGAGGTTAAAGTTTTGGAATACCATTCCAATTTCCATCCGGATCTGTGGGAGGTTGGCCTGTGGGTCAGTGATAGTCACCCCGGAAAACTCGATACTGCCTTCTGTAGGCTCCTCCAGGAGATTCAGACAGCGAAGCAGGGTACTCTTGCCGGACCCGCTTGGCCCGATAATAACTAGTTTTTCTCCTTCTTCGACATCCAGATCGATGCCCTGCAGTACCTTCAGCTTCCCAAAGTTTTTTTTCAGATTCTTAACCTTGATGATTGCCATTAATGCCGAGCCTCCTTTCAGTAAAGTCGACCATTCGAGAGATGCTTAAGGTCATGATCAGGTAGAGGATGGCCACGGCAAACCAGATCTCAAAGGGTCTGAAGGTGTTGCCAATAATCAACTGCCCTTGGCGGGTGAGTTCCGCATACCCGATGCAGATCAACAGGGATGTATCTTTGAGCATGGCGATGAATTCGTTCCCCAAGGGGGGTACTACCCTTCGGATTGCTTGGGGAAGGATTACATGGCGCATGGCCTGACGAGGTGTCATCCCTAGGGAAAGTGCGGCCTCCCGCTGCCCCTTTTCGATAGACTGGATTCCCGCTCGGAAGATCTCTGAAACATAAGCCCCACTGTTGATGCTGCAGGCGACCACGGCAGCAACAAAGGCAGGGACATGGGATGTGGAGGCAAAGGGGCCGAGAGCAAATGATGTTTCCAGGAAAACTTTAAATTGCTGGATCACCGGCGGCAGTCCAAAATAGACGATAAATAATTGAACAAGCAGGGGAGTACCGCGCACAAAATCCACATAGCAGGTGGCCAGGGCACGTACGAACCGGTCTTTGGAGAGACGCCCCATCCCTCCAAAGAGACCGAGAATACAGCCCAATGCCACAGCTATTACTGTAACTTTAAGTGTTTGTAAAACTCCTGTGAGCAGAAATGGTAAAGATTGAATGATTAGATCCAAGCTGTTAGCACCTCACTTAAACTTCCTTGGTTTTGCCAACCTTAAATTTATGAATGCTAAATTACCAAAAAAAGATCTGCGCAGCCGGCCAGGCTACGCAGATCCAATTCCCAGGCGTTTATCTAAGCTTTTTCTTCGCCAGGCAGGAACTCTGGTGGCTCAACACCGATCCACTTCTTGTATAGTTTGGCATACTCTCCGTTTTCTTTCAGCTTATCGAGACCATTATTGATTTTCTCCAGGAGTTCGGTGTTTCCCTTTCTGATAGCGATTCCATAATATTCACTTTCCAGTTTCTCGCCAACCATCTTGTAATCTTGTTTACTCTTATTTACGTAATAGAGGTTGACCGGGTAGTCATTGACAAGAGCATCAGCACCGCCGTTTTTCACTTCCATTAATGCATCGGTGACTTGGTCGAAGGCTGTGACCTTGGCGCCCTCAATTGTTTTTGCGTATTCCGCACCTGTGGTCCCGATCTGCACGGCAATCTTTTTGCCCTTCAGGTCTTCTACACTATTGATCTTGTTTTCATTTGCTCTAACGACAATACCCAAACCAGCTTGGTAGTAGGGAGTCGAAAAATCCACTTCCTTTAATCGCTTTTCATTGATCGATAGGCCAGAAGCTCCAATATCGATATTCCCGGTTTGCACAGAGGCCACGATCCCATCAAAGCCCATTTCATTGAGTTCGACATCAAACCCTTCTACTTCTCCGATAGCCTTGATCAGTTCGATGTCAAAGCCGGTGAATTCCCCGGTTTTCCCATCCCGGAATTCGAAAGGTGCAAAGGTAGCTTCAAACGCCACAGTGTACTTAGGAAGGTCCTTTTTTTTGTCTTTATCAGCTGTTCCTTGCTCCTTCGCACATCCTGCTCCAAAAGCACCAAGAAGGCCAATTAACATTACAACTACTAGACACTTGAGGTATTTCCGCAACTATATCCCTCCACAAATTTTGTTTTTTTGATACAATGGTGTCTGTTGCATTAATCAAACAGTATAAATATTCGCTTTTTTTAATAAAAATCCTTCAAAGTTTATGGTGATTTAATATGAAGTTTAAAAAAAATTACTATGCAGACCTGGCTCTGCTGGGGGACAACTTTTCAACTGGTTAAAGATGCCTTAGGTGATATTGACACCTTTCCTTTCCTGGCCATCCGGTTTCTGGCTGCGCTTGTAATTTTATTACCCTTCCGGAGAGGGAGGTTTAAGTGGAACCCAGCAGCGCTGAGAGCCGGGGTCTATCTTTTCTGTGGGTATGCCTTTCAAACACTGGGACTAATCTGGACCACCCCGAGCAAGGCCGCCTTCATCACAGGACTGAACGTGGTCCTGGTTCCTTTTATCGCTTCCTTTATAGATAAGAAAATACCTTACTGGGGGGCCTGTGTTGGGGCGCTGCTCGCCGCCGCTGGGCTAGGGTTCATCTCGCTAGAAGGTGCCTTTTTGCCTGGTAGGGGCGATCTCCTAGTTTTATGCTGTGCTGTCTTCTTTGCACTCCAGATAGTGGCAGTGAGAGAGGCCAGTAAAACCATGACCGCCCAGGACCTCACCCTTGTCCAGTTAGCTGTCGTATCCCTTTTCAGTTTCGGAATCTGGGGGGGCTTTGGCGGGAACAGCATCAACTGGACCCCTGCGGTTATTTGGGCATTGATCATCACAGCAGTTTTTGCTACTGCTGCGGCTTTCCTGACCCAGAGCTGGGCTCAGCGCTTCACCAGTGCAGACCGGGTAGCGATCATCTTAGCCACAGAACCTGTTTTCGCCGGTCTCTTCAGCTACATCTACGGTGGAGAGCTTTTCGGCCCTCAAAAACTCCTGGGATGCGCCCTGATCTTGATAGGCATCCTGATAAGTGAACTCAGTGGACACAAAGACATGTCACAGGTGTCACAGGGACGGTCCTTTTGACAGGATGGACACGGGGGACGGTTCTGCTGTCCAGAATGGTGGTTGGTCGTTGGAAAAAGACAGGGGCATGGGGACAGTTTCGCTGCCTGCGATGACGGTTCTGCTGTCTTGTACGGTTTGAAAGCAGTAGTAGCTCTTCCAGACAGCAATAAGACAATAAAGCAAACCTGGTACCGTTGGCACGTTTCCGTGTTGCTCTGTAAAACGGCTTCCAGAGTACTTATAATGAGCTATTAAGAGTATATATATAGATATACTCCGGTGTATTGATTAGGGCTGTTATTGGCTAAGTAATGGTATATTATTACTGTATATGTTATTTGCGCTATAAACTGTATGATAATATAATATTAATAGTTAGTATGTATAACCTATTTTTCAACAGGTTAGATTTTTTTGTAGTAAAATTATCCATGGAACTACTTAAATGAAATTAATTACATTTGGAGGTGGGAAACATTAGTGTTTTGAATGCCAATCAGCCAGGAGATATAAGCTGGAAAAATTGGCATTGGCAGTTACAGAACCGTATTAAAAGTATTTCAGAATTAAAGAAGACAATCAATATCAGTAAAGAAAGTGAACAAAAAATCAAGAAAGCCATTGA
>CALGIY010000093.1 GCA_937914965.1 uncultured Thermoanaerobacteraceae bacterium
AAGGATAATAGCAGCAGACTATTCCCGGTCCTGCCTGGATGCTATTACCCGTTTTGTCGCGAACAGTATCAGCGTTTTTTCCAACGACTAATGGCCAATAACTAACCACTAATTTGCTGGACAGCAGAACCGTCCCCCTGTCCAGCTCTTTACTTTAGAGAGGTAAGGGCGGCGTGGGCATCAAGGATGCCTCCTGTACTTACCTTTCCTGCAAGATCAGGTAAAGGCCGTGCTGATTTCAGGATGATATTGCGGGCTGATGCCAGGGATAAATTCGGCTTTTGGCCAAAGAGCAGTGCAGCTGTTCCTGCAACATGGGGTGCTGCTATAGATGTCCCGCTGATATAGGCGAATTTATAGGTCAAGCCGCTCATGGCTGTACCAGGATTGGTCGGGCAGTACAGGTCATGGAATATCGGCGGTGCTCCGAGATCAGATCCATCCATGATACAGTGAAAACCTTCATAGGTGGTTCCGGAAAGCCCGGTTAGATCATAGCAGGGCAGGCCTTCCGTGATTTTTTGGGTCTGCAGCATCTCCGCTGCCCAGACTTCATTCCCGGAGATGGCGTTTTCTCCAGAGAGAAGAAGATTGCCTCCTTTTTCGATATAGGTTGTCAAGTTTTGGACATCATTTATTGTTAATTGGGGACTAGTCTCATAATTGCGCCCGGTTTGCCAGATGACCAGGTCATATTTCTTCATCTTTTTTGCTGTGGGGCCATTACCTGTATTCGAAGGGACCAGGTATTCATGATAGTTAATGCCTAGTTCATCTAAAGTTTCTGTCCAGTACCTGCTGCACTCTGGGTATGATGCCTCTGAATTGTCATCGTCAACTAACAGAATCTTGGGTGCTTTTTTGCCTGTTTCAGCATTCCACCGAGGGCAGAGGAACTGTAGTTCACGCTTTACCAGGTCGGTTCTATTGCCAGAGCCAGCGATATCCTGGAGCCCAAATCCCCAGCAGGCTGTGCGGGAATTGCCTCTGATACCCTCTACTGCTGCCCCAAAATAATCCCCCACGGTTACGGTACTGAGCACATTGTGTCCTGGTGCAGCAAGATCAACGGTTTTTTCTCCAAAATTGGAAGCCCAAATGTTTTCATTGTTACATAAATAACCGCAGTTATCTACAGCTGCTACTGAAATCAGATTAGGGCATTTGAAGGCCGCGGGGAAGTATTGGTATCCCGCCTCTGGGAGAGTATCCAGATTCTCGCCCTCATTCCCAGCAGCAGCAATAAACAATGCCTTGGAATCAAGGATTGCCTTGGCTAGTGGTTTCAGCTCTGCTGCGTAATATTCAGGGTCCGATGAGCGCTCGGGGAAGTAGCTTCCCCAACTGGCGTTGATCACTTTTATCCCCTGTTGGCGGGCATAGTCTAAAGCTCTGATGGCATCGCTCAGTGAGCCCTCACCATCAGCACCGATAAATTTGAGGCAGACAATTTTAGCATTGGGAGCCACTCCGGCAATACCAAAATTGTTGTCTGTATTGGCCGCAATAACTCCGGAAACAGTAGTACCGTGCCCATCTGCAAAAGGATTGCTGTGGTCGAAGACCTCATTATTATTATCTGCAAAATTCCATCCGTAGATATCATCAACATAGCCATTTTTGTCATTGTCGATCCCGTCACCTGGTATTTCACCTGGGTTGACCCAGATATTGTCCTGGAGGTCGGGATGATTGATGTCGATGCCTGTATCAAGAACACCTACAAGTACCTCTTGTGGGGAACTGAGGGAATCCCATGCACTCGGAGCATTGATATCAATATTATCAGTACCGGAAACAAAGGAACCTGTAAAATTATCAACTATTTGCTGGCCGGTATTTTCTAATGCCCACTGCCGTGGAAAAAGCGTATCACTGCTTATTCCTGCTGGTTGAAAGCGGTAATTTGGAACCGCATACTCCACATCTTTGCTGGACTTGAGTTTTCCAATGACATTTTTCATTTTACCTTTTGGGGTTTCTACTACTTCGGCATTGGTATTTCCAAGTTTCTCTAACTTTTTCAGACTCAGTTTCTTCATCACGACTGCTTTTTGCGAAGCCGGGCTGTTATCTTTGAATTTAATGATCACCTGGTCTGGCTCATAACTCAAGTTGTCCTTAAAACCGGTGGTTTTGTTAGGTGTAAAGATGCTCTGCTGCAGATTGTATGTCGGAGCAGAGTAAGCGCTGGTCACAAAAAGAAAGGTAAAGGTTAGGGCCAGTGCCAGAAAACGATAAAGCTTCTTCATAATGACACCCTCCTTAATGGAGAATATTAATGGCCTGTAGATAGGTAAGTTGTTTAACCCCCTTTTCAGATCTATAGGCAATCCTGGAAGTACAACGATATATTGTATTTTTACGACAGTAAACCTTGTTTTCCTGCATCTAATAACAGATCTGCGATTTAAATTCCAGTTGACCGCCTGATAAAGTACAATTTTGGTCAAGATGATTAGTAAGGGGGTTAGGTCTATCAAGATCCCAGTTTGCTGCTGGTATTTTTTAAAGGGATTTGACATCTTCATGCTTTCTGTATTAAATTAATAAGAGACACGTGATAGGAATGGTTCTTATCTAGGAGGAATACCAATGGTACTGGGGGAAATTCTCAGCCATCTTAAAAAAACTGGTATCAGGCTGACACCGCAGCGCCAGGAAATCTTGCGAGTGCTCCTGGAGAGGTTTCAGCAAGGGGGACCACCCCTAAATGCTGAAGAAATCATGCTGCAGGTTAGGAGATGCTATCCTGGTGTAAGTCTAGATACGGTCTACCGTTCACTGGCTACTTTTACAAAGGAAGGACTCGTTAGGGAACTGCAGTTCAGAGATCAGTCGCGGTGTTTTGAACTGGTGACCAAAGGGGAACACCACCATCACCTTGTTTGTCTTGGCTGCGGCAAAGTCAGGCCAATACATTACTGCCCTGCTGATTTTATAGAGCAGGCACGGGAGTGTTATCCTGACTTTGAAATTGAAGATCACAGCTGCACGGTATATGGTTACTGTCCTAAGTGCCGGGAAGAATAAAACCCGGGAAAAATTACCGGAGGGATCGAAGCAAAAGTGATGCAGAAAATTTGGCAGAAGCTGATGAAATTTAGTTCCTGGTTTTTAGTTTTGATATTGATCGCTGGAATTTGTACTGGCTGCCAGCCGGAGAAGGCTGTCAATGAGAAAGCACCGGGGGCCAAGCTGCAGATTGTGGCCACTATTTACCCGCTGGCGGATTTTTCCCGGGAGATAGTGGGGAACAGGGCATCTGTTACCCAACTCCTGCCACCAGGTAGGGAGCCCCACCACTGGGAGCCCGCTCCTAACGATATGAAGCAGATCTATGAAGCGGATGTTTTTATTTATCATGGGGCGGGGATGGAACCTTGGGTAGAAAAGATTTTACCTGCACTGCGTGAAAGAAAAATCAAGATTATAAAGGCCAGCGAAGGGCTTGATCTCCTTACCTTTGCTGAGGAGCAGAACCTTGGTGTGACCAAATTTCTTGGTTCGAAGTCAGTAGGGGATCAACACGGTCACGATGATCAGGAAGGTGTTGACCCTCATGCATGGCTCGATCCGGTGCTGGCAAAAGGTATTGTTTCACATCTAGCCGAGGGAATCACCTCGGTTGACTCCACAAACTCAGATTATTATTTGCGCAATTCCCAGGCAGTACTTGATGAGCTTGACCAGATTCACCAGGAGTACAGTGCGGCGGTCAAGCAATTCCAGAGCCGAGATCTAGTAGTTTCCCATGCTGCCTTCGGTTACCTGGCCCACCGCTATGGTCTATGCCAGATTCCGGTCTTAGGACTGACCCCAGAGCAAGAGCCAGATGCAGCAAACCTTTCCCGGATTATCGATTTTTCTCGTCAGCAAAATATCAAGTATATCTTTTTTGAGGCCATGGTCAGCCCGAGGGTTGCTGAGACCATCGCCCGGGAAGTAGGAGCAAAGACACTTGTGCTTAACCCAATTGGCGGCTTAACAGAAGAAGAGATCAATGAAGGGCTGGACTACTTTGATCTGATGCGCCTTAACCTCGCTAATCTCAAAAAAGCATTTGCTGAATGAAGGTGAAGAAAGTGACAGTCATTGATCTGCAGAATGTGTATTTTGCTTATGATGACAAAGTAATTCTAGAGGATATCAACATACCAGTTGAAGCAGGGGATTTTACTGCCTTGATCGGGCCAAATGGCGCTGGGAAAACAACATTGTTCAATATGTTAACTGGCGAATCTGGGCCGTCGTCTGGCACGATTACCTTGTATACGGCTGATGGACCAGTTGATATTACGAAAAAGAAAGCCTATCAGGTGGCGAAGCTCGGTGTTGCTCGAACTTTTCAAAATATTCGCTTGTTTGGAGATCTAACCGTTTATGATAATATATTAACTGCATGTCAAAAAAACATACATTATAATTTCTTTCAAGGTATATTACACACAAAAAAATGTAAGGAATATGAAAATACTATGGTGTCTATTTGTAATAAAGTATTAGATGATGTAGGGCTTACTCATTATAAGAATCAAAAGGCTAACAACCTACCCTATGGTATGCAAAGACGGCTGGAAATCGCTCGAGCGCTAGTTACTAATCCTAAACTCTTATTATTAGATGAACCAGCTGCTGGAATGAATGAAGAAGAATCTGATAGTCTATCATATTTTATTAAGGAAATACAAGACAAGAATGATATTACTGTTATTATTATCGATCATCATATGGATGTAATTATGAAGATTTGTGATAGAATATCGGTATTGAATTTTGGTACGCTTCTAGCTGAAGGTGTGCCGAAAGAAATTCAAAGCAACAACGAGGTCATCGAAGCATATTTGGGGGTGGATGAATAATGCTAAGAATAGAGAACCTAAGCTTTTCATATGGTAAAATTCAAGCAATTAAGGATGTAAGCTTTGAAAT
>CALGIY010000094.1 GCA_937914965.1 uncultured Thermoanaerobacteraceae bacterium
GGAATCGGGAGGAGGCCGACCATTTTTTCAACCATAAATCTGTTATCGGCCCGTTCTCTCTCTACGGGATCAGCGGGAGAATAAGGAACTCATGGACAACTCCCTGCGCAATATCACCAATTCGCAGTTGATATTGATGGACCTTCAGAATGCGGAGACAGGTCAGCGAGGATTCCTTCTTACCGGCCGGGAGAAATTCCTCTCACCTTATAGGGAGAGCAGAAGCTCGCTCCCTCAACGGGTTGACCAACTGCTCAATGGGGGGCTGACTGCCGAACAGTATTCTCGTGCGGAAAGACTTGAAGCATTGGCCATGGAGAGGCTCGATATATTGGAAGAGCTGATCTCGCAGCGACGAGATTCACAGGTATTGGACCCTGACCTTTTGGATAGGGGGAAAACAATCATGGACTCGTGTCGAAATCTGATTGGCACGATCAGGCAGCATGAGGAGGTAAGGGCTGGGAAAAGGTCTGATGAACTGGACAGTTCTGCATTGACAACAACAATCCTGATAGCCTTTGCATCCCTGCTTTCCTTGGTAATAACCTCGGTCCTCTTTTTGAAACTGAGATCCGACTACAACCGTCGGGCCCAGTTGCAGGCCGACCTGTTGGAGAAGGATAACGAGATGAAACGAAGACTGAATCTGATCAGGACTATTGCCCAACAGATAACCAGAGGAGACTATAACGTTTCCATCGACGACTCGCAAGAGGACGACCTGGGGACTATCGCTCAGAGTCTGCGAATCATGACCGAATCGCTCCAGAGAAACTTCGAGCAGCTCCAATGGAACGATTGGCGCAAGAACGGGCTCTCGGAACTCAATTTTGGCTTAATGGGAAACCTTAGCCAAGATGACATCGCTCGATTCAGTTTGAATTTTATTCTGGATTACCTGAATGTTGAAAATGGGGCCCTTTATCTCGTGGAAAGGAATAGTTTTAGGCTTGCACATACCGTAGGGCTAAAAGGCTGCCCAGATTCCGATCTCCCGTTAAGAGGAGGCCCGATCGGGGAGGTCTATGCAAAACAGCGAACCAAGGTGTTGAACGGTATCCTTCCAGAGGAATTTAAACTAAGCTTTGCCCAAGGTGAGCTAACTGTTAGCCAAATTGCCCTGATACCGGTCCTGTACCAACAGAAGTGCATGGGTATCATTGAAATTGGTTCACGAGCCACCTTGGATGAAAATAAGGTCAAGGTAATTGAAGAATTTGGCGAAATTATCGGCATAGCAATGGCTGCCGCCCAGAGCCGTGCCCGGGTCCAGCAGCTTCTTGAGGAAACGCAGACCCAGACCGAAGAACTGCAGGTACAGCATGCAGAGCTAGAGAACCTGAACACCGAACTTGAAGCGCAGGCCCATAAGCTCAGGGTCTCCGAAGAGGAACTCAGGTCCCAACAAGAGGAACTTCTGATGTCAAACAGGGAATTAGAAAAGAGGTCCCAGTCGCTGGAGGAAAGAAATCAGATGATCGCCGTCCGAAATAGGGAGATCCAGGAGAAAGCAGAGGCTCTGGCGCTGAGTACGAAGTATAAATCGGAATTCTTGGCCAATATGTCCCATGAGCTGCGCACTCCGCTCAATTCCATTCTTTTGCTCTCCAAGGTTCTGACGGAAAACAACGAGAGGAATCTCAGTGCCGAGCAAATAGAGTCCGCACAGGTGATCTGGTCTTCTGGGAGGGGACTGCTCAACTTGATAGACGAGATTTTGGACCTGTCCAAGATCGAGGCTGGAAAGATGACCCTAGAGAGGGAAACGTTTTCAATTGAAGACCTGCTTCTTGACCTTCAGCAGATGTTCAGGCCTTTAACAAAGGAAAAAATGCTCGATTTTAAGGTTGAGAATTTTTTGGCAAGTGGATTTCGCTTAAACAGCGATCGATTGCGCGTGGAGCAGATCCTCAGGAACTTGCTGTCCAATGCCATAAAATTCACCGAAAAGGGCCACGTGACCATGAGAGTGGAGAATCCAAATGGATCTCAAGAAAGTGTTCTTATCAGCGTTATTGATACAGGGATCGGAATTTCGCAAGAAAAACAACTGCTCATATTTGAAGCTTTTCAACAGGCTGACGGCTCCACACGCCGCCGATTTGGGGGTACTGGCCTCGGACTTTCCATTAGCCGAGAGATCGCTCGCTTGTTAAAAGGCGAGATCAGTGTACAGAGCGAGCCGGGTAAGGGCAGTATCTTTTCCCTTTCCCTACCTATAGATGGTGCTTTGCCGACTGAATTTGATCACCAGGAGGATTCAGCAGAAAGTGATTCATTGGAGGTTGCTGAAGCGGCAGACCAATCGCAACCGTCCGAATCCTCCATTCCAGAGGATATTCCCGATGACCGACACGACCTTTTGCCTCAGGACAAGGTATTGTTGATAGTAGAGGATGACACTGTCTTTGCTAGGGCGCTGATGGAATATGCTCGACAGGCAGGATTTAAAGCCGTAGTTGTGGGGCGAGGGGACGTGGTGCAGAGTGCAGCTCGAAAATATGGACCCAAGGCCATTCTACTGGACATCGTTCTCCCGATAATGGACGGGTGGCAGGTATTGGATTCCCTCAAGTCCAGTTCCTATACAAAGCATATCCCTGTTCATATGATGTCTGCAGAACAGATCAAGAAAAACGAGAGCATCAGGCGAGGAGCGATTGATTTTATCCAGAAACCTTTTCAGAAACAGGGTTTCCAGAACATTTTCACTAAGATCGATGCTGCGCTGAAGCAGGGGCCAAAGAAAGTGCTCATAGTTGAGGAAAATGCAAAGCACGCTGCGGCTCTCTCCTACTATTTGGAGAGTTTTGACATTTCAACAGAAATCAAGGGCTCACTGGAACAGAGTGTGCAGGCCCTGACCGAAGATAAGGTAGACTGTGTGATCCTTGATATGGGAATTCCAGACCAGATCGCCTATGAGACCCTGGAAACCATTAAGAGCAACAGCGGTCTGGAGGAGCTTCCTATCATTGTTTTCACCGGGAAAAGCCTTTCAGGGCACGAGGAAATGAGGATAAAAGAATATGCCGACTCAATTGTTGTTAAAACGGTACATTCATATCAGCGAATACTTGATGAGGTAAATCTTTTCCTGCATTTGGTTGACCGTAAATCAGAGCACATTTCAACTGCTTCCTTGCCTGGTGAAAGAAAGCTCACTGAAATCCTCCAGGATCGAAAAGTGCTGATTGCGGACGATGATATCCGGAACATTTTCTCCATATCAAGGGCCTTGGAAAAATACAATGTAGAGGTCTTTTCAGCAATGGATGGCCAGGAGGCATGTGAAATACTGGACAAAAACCCAGGGATAGATATTGTGCTGATGGATATCATGATGCCAAATATGGATGGCTTCCAGGCGATCGAAAAAATACGTTCCCAGCGCAATTTCCGTGATTTGCCGATCATTGCTGTTACTGCCAAGGCTATGATAGGGGACCGAGAGCGCTGCATGAGTGCAGGAGCATCCGATTATATTTCTAAACCTGTCGACATAGACCAGCTGGTATCCCTACTGAGGGTTTGGCTATTTGGACGTTAAAACCATTATACAGATGAAAGTTCTAATTATTGACGACGACAACCGAAATATTTTCGCATTGAAAACTGCACTTAAATCGAGAGGTGTAGAAGCAATGGGTTGCCTCAATCCTCTGGAAGGATTGGGTTTGTTGGATCGTGGAATTGAATTTGATGTGGTCCTGTTGGATATGATGATGCCAGAATTTGATGGGTTCCAATTCTTGGACCATATTCTCAGTTCCTCTGGCGTTAGTTATCCTCCGGTAATATCTGTTACTGCAAAAGCGATGAAGGGCGACCGGGAACGTTGTCTTCTGGCAGGTGCAGGGGGCTATGTGTCCAAACCAGTGGATATCGATGTACTATTGGCCGAGATAAGGTCAGTAATATCTAAGAAATAGTATGGAAGAGGGTGGACAGGTAGAATGGTTCGTGCATCGTTTCTTCGAGCGGTTCGGTTTTGACTTTAGGGATTATAGCAGAGGTTCCCTGGAGCGGAGGTTACTGCGTATATTGTCAATCTGGAAGTCACCAGATTTGAGAGACCTATACCATAGGTTGCAAAGCGATCCTTCATTGGTTTCTGTTTTCGTCCAACAGATTACTGTCCCCTTTACCACGATGTTCCGTGATCCCGGATTCTTTTTAGAACTGAGGAGGGCAGTTTTGCCTTATTTGAGCACGTTCCCAACGATTCGCGTTTGGATAGCCGGATGTGCCACGGGTGAGGAAGCTTATGCGTTGGCCATACTCTTGAAAGAATGTGGACTGCTCGAAAGGTCCCTCGTTTATGCAACGGACCTGAATCCGCATGTGGTTGAACGGGCCTCTAAAGGTGTTTTTCCCGTGGAGAACGTTCGCGATTTTGTGGAAAACTATGTTCAATCAGGAGGAACGGAAGGGCTGTCCGCACATTATATGGCCAACCACGGTTTTGTCCAGTTCGATAGCGTACTTCGCTCTCGAATGGTATTTTCTACCCATAACCTTGTCTCTGACAGCTCTTTCAACAGTTTCCAGCTCATCCTATGCCGGAATGTTCTCATTTACTTTAACCGCAGCCTGCAGAACCGTGTTCTTGATCTTTTTTACGAGAGTTTGGAAAATGCCGGTTATTTGGGGTTGGGGCCGAGGGAAACGATAGTGTTTTCTACAGTTTCCGATCGATTTCAGCGTGTTGGGCCCGAAAAACTGTGGCAAAAATGTAAGTGATGTTTCACAAAGCATACAGATTTAATAATTTTGAAATTAGAATGAACAATAAAACGATACTTATTTTTGACGACGATCAAAATGTGCAGGAAATTTTTTCCATAGTTCTCGAGGATATGGGCTATACAATTAAATGTTCAACTACATCCCACGATGTTTTGGAAAAAGCGAGCAGATATAAGCCTGACTTGATACTAATGGACAACTGGATCCCTGAAATAGGTGGTGTTGCCGCAACAAAACTTTTGAAAGGCCATTCGGAATTCCGGTCAATTCCAGTCATCGTAAGTTTGGAAAAGTATTGTTGGAGATTAGTTGACAGAATATTATTTTGTTTGTCAATTTAATTGGATCCAGCCGAGAGAGGGATCAAGACTTTTACCTGTCATTGGTCAGTAAGACCCTCGAGAATGCTAGTCCCCCTCTCTTAATTCTTATTTAAACTTGGACAGTTCATTAGGCCTGTAGAGCCTGCTTTTACGATTGATAAGTTGCGATAAGAACTGCTGTGATCACAAATATGATATTTACAAATATGGTAACTGGTATCGATTGTTCAAAGGATTATTTTGATGTTGTTCTTATAGATAAGGACAAGAAGGTTTTTGAAGGCAGGTTCACAAACAATGCAAAGGGATTTAAGGAGGCGCTGCCCCATATTCAGGAATCCCATGTTGTCATGGAGCACACGGGACCCTATTCCTTTTCCCTGGCATGCTTGCTGTACGACTCCCATGTCCGTGTATCGGTGGTGAACCCTTTGGTCATCCGGCGCTTTTCGCAGACCAGGATGATCAGGACCAAGACGGACCGTAAGGACGCGCTGATCATAGCGGAATATGGGCTCATGTACCAACCACAATTATGGAGCATGCCCAATGAAAAGATACAGGAGATCAGACAGTGGGAGACTTGTCTGCGGGGAATGATCAAATGCAAAGTGATGCTGATGAATCAGTATCATGCCTTTGAGCACAGCGGTAATTTCGTGGATGCCGTCAGGGAGAAGATGGAAGTGCAGGTACAGAACCAGGAGCTGGAAATAATGCAGGTTGAGTCCAAGATCCAGGCATTGATCCAGGAGGTTTTCCCCGAACTGCACAAGAATCTGACGAGCATACCCGGTATCGGTCCAAAAAGTGCCGTATTGATGATCGTCCTGACGAACGGGTTTCATGATTTTGAGAACCACAAACAGGTGATCTCCTATTTCGGCCTGGCACCCAGGATCTATGAATCGGGATCGAGCGTAAGAGGAAGGTCCGGTATCTGCAAAATGGGGATGTCTTCCGTACGAGCAGTACTGTTTATGGCCGCCAGAACGGCTCGATTGTACAACCCGACCTGCAAAGACCTGTACGATCGATTGAGGTCGGCCGGAAAGGCCCATCGGGTGGCGATGATTGCAGTTGTAAACAAGTTGATCAAACAGGCATTCGCGATTGCAAAGTCTGGCGAGAGCTATCGTTTGGTGAAGTCTTAACAGAATAAAATTTGGAGAAAAAATAAAATAAATTTGGAAATAGACACAGTTCATTCTCGTGTCGGCTAACAGCGAGGTAGAAGAATTGGCGAAAAATGCGTTGGCAGATGGATTCTTGGGAAAGCCTTTTGATCTGGAGAGGTTAGAAAAGCTGGTCGAAGAATTTCTCCAAGAATAATCCGTTGGATCAAATGCCCACTCCTGCAAGGCAATGAGTTTATGGATAAGGAATGCTTTGAATTTGTTCTTTTTTAAACCGGAGCTGGATAGAGTTTATGGGTTGATGTAGAAGATAAACTTACAGACAACGTGCAAAAACTCGGAAAATACAGAATCCAGAAATCTAGAACCTACCTTATGCCTTTTGAGACTCAGGAATTCCGTAAAGTTGGTCATTGTTTAAGGATCGTTTTCCTTTCCCGGTCTGTTAAAATCGTTCGACCTTTCTTTCCGGTTATGCCGGCAATCAGGAAGGGACAGGATTGAAGCGGTGATCGGGCAGATGGCCTGTCGATAGCTAGAAATCTGTTGACTTTGAAAAAACGGCGATGCTTTTGGTTTCTGCCTGCTGGGACGTACCAAGGAACATGATTATGGTTCGAATCCCAATGATTTCGTCAAGGAATATAGCGGAAATCCCTACCGTTGTTGGCTACCACAGGTCCTGATCAGGGAGGTTCTGAATACCTTCGCTGGAACGGGCAGGGCATTACCAAAGGTTCCACACTTTCTGCTGGAGATCAATTCTGCTTCCAGCTGTGCGAGTGCATATGCATAATTAATATGGCAAAAGCCACTGCCAAAATAAATCCGTTTTTCTTCCATTTCCTGAGCATCCTTTCCAACCAAGCTATCAAGTCTTGCGTTCGTTCCTTCATAGCATTTTATATAGGTTTTATATCCTAATGTTATTAACGAGTAATATCGCAAGCTGGATTTTGAGCTGGAAAAAATGTGGACTTTTTCAGTCAGCGGTTCGGACCATCCATTAAGAAGCATTGCCTTACTGAGTGCTTCATGCTGGACCATGTTCCTTTGATCCCATAGAAGTAGAATTGGCCATCGGGTTCCTGTAATGCCTTAAGGTATCTGTTGAATGTCACGAAAAATAATCGCAGCTGTCATTTTTTTCGGGGTGTAAGGAACTAAATTTGCAATTCATGTCCTTTGGGATTGTGAACACTTGGTTAAGAGAAGGTGTCTAAAAAGGCACCTTCTTCTGTTTTATAGCTTTCTGGAGCTCCATTATAATTTCATGAGCAATATTAGGCTGCAAGTCGATGTTTTGTGCTTTTCAGCATGTTGATGGCTTGATTTATCGCAAACAGGGAGTTTTTGCCACCTGGTTTACCGATAAAAGCTTTGTCTTTCCACTTTTTTGCCCATTTTCTGAGGTTATGGGCAATGGCCATCAAACCGAATTCCACAGCGACCTTCTCCAGACCTTTCATTGTGAACCGGGTAAACCTGTTGTTGCTTTTCATCTGGCCGAAAACGGCTTCCACTTCTATGGGTCGCTTGCTCCGATGGTACATTCCCTCTTCCGACAGCAGTCTTTCCCGGGCTTTAGCCTTGAGCTTATTGAGCCTGTGGTTCACTTCAATGAGCCGATCGCCTGTAGCTTTATGGCACCCACTCCGCATCGGGCAGCCTTCGCATCGCCGAGCCTGGTAACAGCTGACCCGGGCAGTGTATCCGTTGGCACTGACTCTGGTTGCATGACCGATAAAGCTGAGCTTCTGTCCGGCCGGACATACATAAT
>CALGIY010000095.1 GCA_937914965.1 uncultured Thermoanaerobacteraceae bacterium
CTGTGGTGTTCTTGGCCAACCCCATCAAAAATGCTGACTTCTCACCATCGGTACACATCAGCAGGGCAGGGGAAACACCTTGTGGTTATTTTCTTATTGAAAAAAGAAAACTATATACAAGTGAAGTCCTGGGGCAGCCCGTTGGTTGGGAGCATTGCTCCCAGAAGGAAGCAGAGTACCTAAATGCTGAAGAGATGCGCCTGCTCTATGTTGCTGCTACCAGGGCAAAAAATTTACTGGTGGTAAGCACCTATCCAGATAAACCAACAGCCAGTCCCTGGCATCTCTTCGATGAAAACCTTACTTGTGCTGCGGTATTGGACGATGAGGCAAGTAATGGTATGATCAGTTGTGAAAAAAGGGCGGCTTCCCTGAAACCTGATGACTTGGAAGAGGCTAGAGGTAAATTCCTGAATCAAGAGAGCTGCATCAATCTTCCCAGTTACCGGGTCGCAGCTGTTACCTCTTTGGTTAGTAGCAGCGGTAGTTTCCCATCAAGAGAGATGACAGGACGCGGCTTTTCCTGGGGAAGAACAATTCACCGGGTACTGGAATGCTGTGCTAAAAAGGGGCAGGCCAATCTAGATCTCTTCATAGAAAATATTTTGACTGAAGAGGGGCGGATGCCGGAAGAAAAGGAAGAGGTACTTGAGTATGTCAATGGCATCTTGAAATCAACTTTTTGGGAAAGGGTTATGAACAGTAAACACAGGTTTGTAGAGGTCCCCTTTGGCCAACAGGTCGCGGGATCACCCGGCAGCAGTAATGATACTTTAGTTTCAGGGGTGATCGACCTGGTTTTCCAGGTGGAAGAAGGATGGGTCATCGTGGACTACAAAACTGATACAGTAAAGGGAGACGAAGATCTCTATAAACTTGCGGATTATTACAGCCCGCAGCTTGCTTTGTACCGTAGTTTCTGGGAAGAGATAACAGGTGAAAAAGTGTGGGAAACAGGTTTCTATTTTACCTCGGTGGGCCAGTGGGTTCCCTTAAATTCTCGCTGAGAAGGAGCAAGATGGTTATGGTGAAATGCCAGGATTGTGTTGGGGAAAAGGACAATAGGAGGAAACAGCAATGAAAACACGTGAAGATCTGATCAGTTTAGAAGAAGGAATGCAGCTGAATCGCAAGGAGATACGTGAACTCTACAAACAGTACGCCAATCCCGGCCTGGCAACAATGATGGGACTAATCAACTTTGACAAGAAATTTGTACGGGCGCAAGGTGTGTCGGTCTGGGATGAAGACGGGAATGAGTACCTGGATTTTCTAGGTGGGTATGGAGCACTAAACTTCGGGCATAACCACCCCCACATTTCCGGCGCAGTGCAGCAGGCAGGGGAACTTCCCAATTTACTGCAGGCCGCATTGGGTACTCTTTACGCTGCTCTTGCCCATAACCTGGCCCAGATCACACCTGGTGATCTCTGCCGGACATTTTTCGGAAACAGTGGGGCTGAGGCGGTTGAAGGCGGTCTGAAACTGGCAAAGGCGGCAACCGGGAAGCAGAAACTAATTCACTGTGACGGTTCCTTCCATGGTAAAACCATGGGCGCACTGTCGGTCACAGGTAAGAGCAAATACCAGGATCCTTTCAAGCCTCTTGTTCCAGGGTGTGAGTCTGTTCCATTTGGCGATGCTGATGCTCTAGAAGATAAACTGAAAAATAAGGATGTAGCCGCTTTTATTATTGAGCCCATCCAGGGGGAGGGGGGCGTACATATACCGGAACAGGGATATTTGAGCCGGGTCCGGGAACTGTGTACACAATATGAGGCACTATTAATTTTCGATGAGATTCAAACAGGTTTTGCCCGCACCGGTGCCAACTTTGCTTGTCAGTTGGAGGGCGTTGTGCCGGACATCATGTGCCTTGGTAAATCGCTGGGTGGTGGTGTGATGCCTATCTCCGCCTTCACTACTACAGAAGAAATTTGGGATAAAGCCTTTGGGGGTATTGATAAATGTGCCCTGCATACCTCTACTTTTGGAGGAAATGCAAGGGCTTGTGCTGCCGGAATCGCTTCTATAGAGCTTATGCTGGAAGAGGATCTCGCAGAGCAGGCCCGGGGAAAGGGTGCTTACCTGCTTCAGGGACTGAGAGAACTACAGGAAAAATATCCCGATTTTATCAAAGAGGTACGGGGTAGGGGGCTGTTGATCGGAGTAGAATTCAAGCAAACATCCGGAGGCTTCCTGAACAAAATATCAGGGGGCAGACTCAATAAACTGATTGAAGAATACCTGGCAGCATTGGTGGCAGGGGAATTGATGAACAGTTATCAGATTATCACGGCCTATACCCTGAACAATCCCAATGTTATCCGCTTTGAACCACCATTGATTGTTTCCCGGGAGCAGATGGACCGTCTTTTAAGCGCCCTGGATGACATTTTCAAAAAACATAAAAGTATCTGGAGCTTCGTATTGTCCAGCGGCAAAAACATCTTGACCAAATAGTGGTGCTAGTAGGTACCAGGTTTGCTTTATTGCTTTTAGCCATCGGTTCTTTTGAGCTTAGCAGATAAACAAGCACCAATTGCCGGTAATAGCGGCAGTATAAATGAAACAGTGAGGCTGATTAGAAAATACAAGGGGATATCCCAATAGCTTGTGCGTGGCAGCAGTGGGTACAGAGGATAAATTGGCGTCTGCCAAATTTGGACTACGAATTCAAAAGCATCATTATTAAAAGGCAATAACTTTTCAATAAAAATAACAAGTGCTGGTATAATCCCTGGCAGTTGGCTTAAGTATCCGGCTGCAAGTACTGTGAGAGGTGATACCTTGACTCTGTGGGCCTTTCGTACGCCTACCAAGATAAGAATAAAAAAATAGATAAAGGGCCCAACTAGAGAGAAACGGCCGAGTGTCAACAGCAGAAGAGTTATGAAAATAAAGATTAGGTGAAGCAGAAAAAGGTACCTGGACAAAGCAAGAAAACTTTTTGTATTTTGCTGCATAGATTACTGCACCTCAGATCTGTCTATTTCTTTTACATAAGGGCTGTAGACAAAGGCATCGGGAAGGACCCAGTACGATTTTAAAGGATCCAAGTCGATACCCTGCTTGAGGTAAGCATGCCAGATTAGCTTGGAACAGTACCAGAGCCCATCCTCTGTTTTTGGCGAGAGGATAAAAAAGGGGGCACCTATTTGAGAGCGGCAGTAAGCAACTGCCTCCTTTTTTTGTTGAGGACTTGCCTTAACTCTCAAAATTGCTGCCCAATTGTACCGGCGGTAGGCCTCGGGCTGCTCCAAGTAGATACCTGTAGTGGTGTACATGGTCACCACCTGGCTACTGCCAATATATATACCGGCGTGGGTATAGTGTCCATAAGAACCACCAGGGTTGCCTCCCAGGAGGATATCACCAGGCTCTAGCAAAGATAAATCCAGGTTGTTAGGTCTGCCGCAGTAGTTCCCAGTACCAAAATTACCTTTACTGGCACTGGACAGCAGCTGTACCCAGGTAGGTGGTTGCTTGCCCTTTTGATTGTAGTTCTTCTCTATCAACTGAGCTGACTGCAGGAAGATGAATAAACCGACTGCTATCATCAAAAATATTTTTATCTTGCGTGGCACTAAAATCACCTCATCAAATACAGCAGGCAGTGCTTCTATTGTATAGTAGTTTGCTTAAACTTCAGAATGTTTAATCTTAAATTGCAGCAAATTAATGATCTAACAGTTAAAAGAAAGAGGGATGATTGCAATGCAGATTTTACAAATCATCGCAGGTTTTGCTGCTGGATGGCTCAGTGCCCTGCTCGGAATTGGTGGGGGAGTGGTTCTAGTTCCAATGATGATGTATTTTTTCAAGGTTCCCATCCAGCAGGCTATTGGTACATCATTGTTAGTTATTATCCCTACTGCTTGTGTAGGCGCCTGGAAACATTATAATTTAAATCATGTCAATCCTAAGCTCGCCCTTATTCTAGCTGTTGGCGCAGTAATCGGGTCTTATGTTGGAGCAATGACAGTGTCTGCTGTACCGACTGATGCGCTTCGTAAGATCTTTGCAATTCTTTTATTAGTAACAGCAGCGCGGATGTTGATTTCTTAATCTTAGCTATTCCAGACGGAAGGCTGCTGGCCATCAAGGACAAACTACTAACGACTAATATTTGATGTTGACATCGGAATACCTGCTGTGCTAATATAGACAACGTTGTCGCTGACAGCAAAGGCGTTCGAAAGAAAGTTCTTGACACAGTAAAAGTGGCGTGCTAAGATGGAGAACGTTGTCGGGAGACAGCAAGAAAGAAGTCGAAAAAAGTTCTTGACACGCAGAATTGAGCGTGCTAAATTAGAAAACGTCGCCGCCGAGAGGCGCTGACGACAGAAGGTCTTTGAAAACTGAACAGTCGTGTGGGTAAACGCAAAAGAATTAACGGAGA
>CALGIY010000096.1 GCA_937914965.1 uncultured Thermoanaerobacteraceae bacterium
CGTTTTTCCTGGATCCGGGGCTGCCGCGCACCGTGCGGCTGTCGGGCACCCCGGACGCCCGGCTGCTGGCAGAGATCACTTTGGCTGCAGGCTTTACCGACTTTGAAGGGGGAGGCATCTCTTACAATATCCCCTATGCCAAGGATGTACCCCTCAAGCAGTCCATTGCCAACTGGCAGTATGTGGACCGGCTCTGTGGGGTTTACGCTGAAAATGGAATAATAATCAATCGGGAGATGTTTGGCCCTTTGACTGGCACCTTAGTGCCGCCCTGTATTTCTCATGCGGTCGGTATTATTGAAGCACTGCTGGCAGCAGAGCAGGGGGTGAAGAGCATTGCTGTTGGTTATGGCCAGGGAGGAAACCTGTATCAGGATACAGCAGCCCTGCGCACCCTGGCGCGGCTGGGCAGGAATTATTTAGACCGCTTCGGATTCCAGGATGTCCTCTTGACAACGGTTTTCCACCAGTGGATGGGTGGTTTTCCCCAGGAGGAATCCAGAGCCTTGGGAGTGATTGCCTGGGGTGCTGCTACTGCAGCTTTAGCGGGGGTTAATAAGGTAATCGTCAAAACCCCCCATGAGGCTTTAGGGATTCCGACAGCAGAAGCCAATATCGCCGGGCTGCTCTGTACACGGCAGGTGATTCGGATGCTGGGTGAACAGGAGTTGGAGGTAACACCCCTGCTCAGGGAAGAGGAAGAAATAATAGAGCGAGAGGTAGAGGAGATTATCTCCAAGGTTTTTGAATTAGGGGATGGTGACCTGGCTTTAGGTACTGTGCGCTCCTTTGAAGCAGGTGTATTGGATATCCCCTTTGCTCCCTCCCGTTATGCCAGGGGCAGTATCATGCCTGTGCGGGATAAGGATGGGGCGATCAGGTTCTTGAATACCGGGGGTATCCCTTTTTCTCAGGAGATTAAGGATTTTCACAGGAAGAAGATCGAAGAGCGCGGGACTGCCGAGAAGAGGGAGCCAGGGTTTAGGATGGTTATTGACGACATCTATGCCATCAGCAAGGGTAGGCTGGTGGGGAAACCGAGGTGAAATATGCAGATTGAGAAGGTTTTAGCTGCACCTGGTTTAACAGGGTTTTATTTTGATGACCAACTGGCCATCAAAAAGGGAGCCAAAGAGAATGGGGCAGCATATACTGGACAGCCATTGACTCCTGGTTTTACAGAGGTGCGTCAGCGTGGGGAATCGCTGAGTATCATTCTTTTGCTTTCCGATGGGCAGATAGCCTACGGGGATTGCGCGGCTGTGCAGTACTCTGGGGCGGATGGCCGGGATCCATTGTTCCTGGCAGCAGATTTTGTTCCTCTGGTGGAGGGTTATTTGGCGGAAAGACTTACAGGGAGGGAACTTACATCATTTCGGGAATTGGCAGAGGAGTTTGATTCTCTCCCAGATCCTGATGGGGAGAGGCTGCACACGGCCCTTCGTTATGGCCTGACCCAGGCCCTGCTGCATGCGGCTGCTTTGAAAGAGAAGAAATTAATGTGTGAGGTGCTGGCAGAGGAGTACAATACCAGATTAATCCTGGAGCCTGTCCCTGTTTTTGCCCAGACCGGTGATGAACGATATACCAATGCTGATAAAGCAATTATCAAACGGGTGGATGTGCTTCCCCACGGGCTGATTAATAATGTAGAGAGCAAATTGGGAAGGAATGGGGAGAAGCTCTACGAGTATTTATCTTGGCTCAGGAAGCGGGTCGAAGAGTTGGGAGGCGGTGATTACCACCCGGTTCTGCATATCGATGTTTACGGCACCCTGAGCCAAGCCTTTGATGACGATCTAGAAGCGATAGCTGATTACCTGGCTCACCTGGAGGTGGCGGCCTTCCCGCTAAGACTGCGCATTGAGGGGCCTGTTGATATGGGCTCCAAGGAAGGGCAGATGGAGGCCCTGAACAAACTGAAAATTCTCCTGGTAGTGAAGGGCTCGCAGGTAGAAATTGTAGCTGATGAATGGTGCAATACTTTGCAAGATGTGCGTGATTTTGTCGATGCCGATGCAGGCCATATGATTCAAGTAAAAACCCCGGATCTGGGAGGCATCAATAATACGGTTGAGGCTATTCTCTATGCCAGGGAACATGGTGTTGGAGCCTACCAGGGGGGAACCTGCAATGAAACAGATCGTTCCACTCGGGTATGTGTGCATGTAGCCCTGGCTGCCCGTCCTGACCAGATGCTGGCTAAACCAGGGATGGGTGTGGATGAGGGAATGATGATTGTGATGAACGAGATGCAGCGGGCACTGCGGATTCTGCGGTGCAGGCATTATTAGAATGGACAGGGGGACGGTTCTGGTGTCCAACACTATTGGTGGTTGGTAGTTGGAAAAGAAACGGCTGGTGTGGGGCGGATAGTGGGATGATTCTGTGCCTGCACCAATGGTTGTTGGTGGTTAGTGGTTGGAAAAGGACTGAGGGATGCAGGAACGGGACTGCGGTACCTTAAGGGAAGGCAGATTGTCAAAAGGACCGTCCCTTTGACACCCAGGTGGACAGGAGAACCGTCCCCGTGTCCAATTATAGGAGAAGGTTTGGTGATGTTGATGAAACCGTTGACTTTGCTCTCACCAACAGCGATCTTGGGATACGGCTTCCCGGACAGCTCCTTTGAGCGAGGTCTTTCTTTTGGGCCTGATGTAATTGCGGTGGATGCCGGATCTACGGACCCTGGCCCTTATTACCTGGGTTCAGGTACACCTTTTGTGCCGCGGGCATCTGTTAAAAGGGATCTGACCTATCTGCTGCGGGCGGCCCGGACCCTGCGAGTACCTTTATTGATTGGTTCAGCTGGGGGATCTGGGGCCAAACCGCACCTGGAATGGTGCCGGGAGATCATCTGTGAGGTAGCCAAAGAAGAGGGGTTATCATTCCGGATGGCGGTGATCCCTGCTGATGTACCACAGCTGTACCTGAGAGAAGCATTGTGGGATCAGCGGGTAAAGCCCTTAGGCCCTGTGTCTGAGCTGACCGAAGCAGATATCTCAGACAGCACATACCTGGTGGCCCAGATGGGGATGGAGCCCTTAATCAAGGCTCTGGACGGCGGTGCAGATGTGATTCTGGCCGGACGCTGTTACGATCCAGCAGTTTTTGCTGCTTACCCGGTGTGGAAGGGCTATCCTGCTGGGTTGGCACTACACCTGGGGAAAATCCTGGAGTGTGCGGCGATTGCAGCACTGCCTGGAAGTGGTAGTGACTGCATGGTGGGTTTCCTGGAGGAAGACCGCTTTATGGTGGAGCCTGCTAACATGGAGAGGCAGGCCACTGTGGCTTCAGTGGCAGCACACACCCTTTATGAAAAGAGCAATCCTTATCTGCTGCCTGGCCCCGGGGGAAGTTTAGACTTGTATGCCACAAAGTTTGAACAGGTAACAGAACGGCGGGTGGCAGTTCAGGGTAGTTCTTTCCGGCCGGCGCCCTATACGGTGAAGGTTGAGGGAACCAAAAAAGTCGGATACCGCGTCATTACCATTGCCGGAGCCCGCGACCCCCGCTTTATTGAGCACCTGGATGAGATTATCGAGGGGGTCAAGGAGCGAACTGCCGGGAATTTCAACTGGGAGAAGGGTAAGTTCCGACTGATGTTTCACACTTATGGCCGTAATGGAGTGATGGGGGATCAGGAACCACATCTTGGTATGGGCCATGAGGTGGGAATTGTGATCGAAGCACTAGCTAAAACACAGGAACTAGCAGAGGCTGTACTGGGGTTTGCCCGCTCCACAATGCTTCATTACGGCTTTTCTGGAAGGCTTGCTACCGCCGGGAACCTGGCGTTTCCTTATTCCCCATCTGACTTCAAGGTTGGGGAAGCCTATGTCTTTTCGGTCCATCATCTTTTGCCTTTGAAAGAGCCAGATGAGATTTTCCCGGTGACTTTTGAGGAGGTGCGCTCATGAAACCTCTAGTCGAACTAGCCTCTGTGATCCGGACCAAAAATGCGGGGCCCTATGAACTGACAATTGATATAATATTTAAAGACAGCAAGACATATGAACGGGTTAAGAGGGAGAATAGTTTAAATGCTGCTCTGATCGCAGGGCTTTACGGTGTAGCAGAGGATGATATTCTCACAGCTATTTACTTTGACCCTGCCTGTGCTTTTAAGGCGACCATGAAGCGGCAGATGCCTTGTGGTAATTTTGGGGAGCGGGACATTTATGGGGCACAGCAGCACGCCCCTTTACTCGATCTCTTAGTACAATGGGGAGATAAAGATGCCGCAGATTCATGAGTATCTAATGCATTCGGTGTACTTTGCCCCCCGGGGCAGGAGGAGAATCCACGAGTTGGGAGCTGATCTTACTCAGCGTTACCTGTCTGCAGAAGATCTCCTGATCGGGGTGATTGGGGATGCCGGGGCGGGGAAGTCGATACTGATTCAGGGGATGTTCCCGGGGCTTGAGTTATCTAATGATGATGAAGGGATCAATGTGCGGCCCCTTCCTTTGCTGCATCATGCCGAAAACGATAATTTTGAGCATCATACCTATCACCTGGACATGCTCTTTGAACTTGCTTTCACCCGACTACCTGTTCTTGCTGAAGCAGTGCGCAAAGCCACAGCGGATGGCTGCCGGGTTGTGGTGGAGCACTTCGAACTCCTCTACCCGACGCTGGGCCGGAACGCACATGTCCTGGTAGGTGTTGGTGAAGAAGTGATCATCGCTCGCCCGGGGCTTTTTGGCCCCCTTCCCGAGGAAATCAAGACGATTGTCTACCAGTCGCTCTACTACCGAAAAATGGCTCATTCGTCAGAGGATATCACCCAACAAGTCTTAGAAAGAATGGGAATTCCCCAGGCTGAAGATCATGATGATGTACGCCGCGGCTTCATGCTCTGCTACTCCCAACAGCCCCAGGCGGATCTCTCCCTTGTGGAAGAATTGGTCAAGGAGATTATTGCTAAGGATCTGATCATTACTCCTAAAGGACATAGGAGAATCAGCATCGGTGGTATTAAAATGAGGTGTACTGGCCCGCGCATCCATGTCCGGAGCACAGGGGAGATCAAAAACTTCCGGCTCTTAAAGGATTACGTTTATGATCCCCGTCGGGGAGGATATGGTATTGTGGGGATGGTAGGGGATGAGCCCAAGAGCAGTGGGGTTGGTTCCAGCAGCATACATCTGCTTTAGTTTTCATGAGGGAGGAGAAAGCATGAGTAAAGGTTTCAAATATGTTGGCAATACTTTTCCCTGCAGTGATGCGGCCCGAAAAGTCACAGGGGATCTCCTTTACGGCACTGACATGAAACTGCCCCATCTGCTCCATGCCAAACTGCTGTTAAGCTCCATCCCTCACGGCATTGTTAAAAGGATAGATACAAGCAGGGCCGAAAAAGTTCCCGGAGTTATCAAGATTTTTTCGCACCTGAATGCTCCGGATAAGATGTTTAACAGTTTCAGAATCATTCCTGGCCAAGAATTATGTATTGAAGATGAACCCCTCTTTTCCAGGAGGGTGAAATATGTGGGGGACCGGGTGGCAGCGGTGGCAGCCACCAGTCTTGCTGCAGCCAGGGAAGCGGCTGCTTTGATCGATGTGGAGTATGAAGAGTTACCGGCTTTATTGACAACAGAAGAAGCTCTAAGCAATAAGGAAGTTAAGATCCAGCCTGGAGGGAATTTGGCCCATGAATATGAGGTAGATGTAGGGGAAGTTCCATTTAAGGCTGAAGAGTGTATCACTGTAGAAAGTGAAACCCAGACCCAGAGGACTCATCATGGTGCCCTCGAGCCCCATGTCTGCCTGGCTTATTATGACTGTTCCGGGAAACTCACGGTTTGGACCCCTACCCAGGGTGTTTTTGGGGTGAGGACCGTGCTGGCAGAGTTTTTTGGTCTGAGCTACAGCAAGGTGAGGGTTATCAAAATTCCTATGGGTGGCTCATTTGGAGGCAAGCAGGAGTTTCTCTTCGAGCCGTTGACAGCCTTCATGGCGATGGAGACGAAACGCCCGGTTAAGCTTTTGTTAGATCGGGAAGAGTGTATTATTCATACCAGGGTCAGGCCGGCAGTTAAGACCAAAATCAAGACAGTGGTAACTAAAAGCGGCAAACTGCAGGAATTCACTGCGGACAGCACCCTTGATGCTGGAGCCTTTTCTGGTAGTGCACCAGATTATACCAGTTCCTTAGCTCTAAAGGTGACCAAACTGTACAGGATTCCGCACTATAAGCACACTGGCCGGGCTGTTTATACCAATACAGTCAAATCTGGTGGTGCCAGAGGGTGGGCGGCCCCGGAGATCATTACTGCCACTGAGGTTCATATGGATCAGGTCGCTAGAAAGCTGAAGATGGATCCGGTGGAGTTCAGATTGCAAAACCTGGTTCATCCCTATGATCTTGACCTTGTGCTCAACCTTTCAGTAGGGGATGCCCGGGTGATCGAGTGCCTGGAAAGAGGGGCTGAGGCCTTTCACTGGAAGGAAAGGTATAACCAGGGTATGGGGCGGGGCAGGTATCGCCGGGGTATTGGTGCTGCCTGTGGTGCCCATAAAAACGGGATGTACGGTGGTTTTGTCGACTGCACCAGCATGGTTATGAAGATGAATGAGGACGGCAGTTTTAATTTGAATGCCTCTCTGCATGATGTGGGGTGTGGTACAGTAACTGCCATGGGGATTATTGCAGCAGAAGTATTGGATGTAGACCCGAATCTGATTACAGTAACAGAGGCAGACACAGAACTCACTGGATACGACCCGGGCTGTTATGGCAGCAGGGTGATCTACAATGTCGGTGCTTGTGCCAAAGAGACTGCGGAAAAGTTGAAAGAGAAGATCCTGGAATGTGCTGCTTTTATTCTGCACAAGCCAAAGGAATACTTGATAATAGAAAACGGCTCTGTTTTCGTTAAAGGGACTGAGTATTTGAGCCTCACTTACAAGGAGATTGCCGAAAAAACACTGCAGGAGAACTATACGGATCTGAGTGCTGCCCATACCTATTATTCACCATCCAATCCAGGTTCATATTCTGTGCAGTTTGCGGAAGTGGAAGTGGACACTGAGACAGGACTGACCAGGGTGACCGATTTTCTGGCTGTTGGTGATGTGGGACGAGCTATTAATAGGGGAATGGTGGAGGGACAGTTCCAGGGAGCTGTACAGATGGGGATCGGTTATGCCCTCTGTGAAGAAGTAAAAATAGATGAACAGGGGAAGCCGGTCAACAACAGCTTTAAGAAGTACCATCTGGTCAATGCCCCAGATATGCCTGATGTGCAGGTGCTGCTGATTGAGCATGAAGGGGATGACGGCCCCTTTGGAGCAAAAAGTGTTGGAGAAATTTCAGCTGTTCCTACTGCTGCTGCGGTGATAAATGCTGTCAATCACGCTCTGGGGACATCTCTTTCGGATATGCCGCTGACACCTGAAAAGCTCCTGGCAGCTGTCAAAAACAGATAATAAAAGGGTGATCGTGATGCAGATAGAATTTAAAGTGAACGGAAAAAGCTGCAGTTTGGATATCTGCCCCACCATGAGATTGATTGATCTGCTGCGGGATGAGCTGGGACTCACCGGAACCAAAGAAGGCTGCGGGGAAGGGGAATGTGGGGCCTGCACGGTGATCATCGATGGAGAGGCCGTCAATTCCTGCCTGGTTCTGGCACCCCAGGTCAGAGGAAAAGAGATTATAACTGTTGAAGGGCTGGCCGGGGACGGGGAGCTGGATTCGCTTCAGCAGAAATTCATAGAACATTCAGCAGTTGAGTGTGGTTTCTGTACACCCGGAATGTTGATGTCAGCCAAGGCCTTATTAATGAAAAATCCACATCCCTCTGAAGAAGAAATACGCCAAGCATTAGCAGGAAACCTGTGCCGTTGTTCGGGATATTCCAAGATCATCGAGGCAGTTAAAGATGTGGCAAGTTTGTCATAGGTGTCATTTGTCACGGGGACGGTCCTTTTGACATACGAAGCAGTTTCCGGATGTACTGGGGAATACACTACCCCGGCGGTGTGCTTGTCTGTCCTGAAATGACAATAAAATGGAGGTCAGCCAGATGGGAAACACTGTTGTTTTAACTCCAGATAATTTGTCAGAATTGAGAGAAGCCTTAAAACAGGCAGCTCCCAATAGTAAAATATTGGCTGGCGGCACAGACCTGGTTTTGGCTATGCACGAAAACAGATGCAGTCCTGATCTGATCATTGACCTGTCAGGAGTCAAGGAACTAAAATATGTACGGTTAGAGGATGGGCATCTCCATATCGGAGCAGTGACCACCTTTACTCAGATAAAAGAGAATGAATTTGTCAGGAAGCATGCTCTCTGCCTCACCGAGGCGGCAGCACTGATTGGGTCGAATCAGATCCGCAATGCTGGTACCATTGGAGGCAATATCGGCAATGCCTCCCCTGCTGGAGACACCATCCCAGTTTTGATGGCCCTGGAGGCCAGGATCAGGGTGATGGACAGCTTGGGGCAGGTGGAAGAAAAAGATGTTGATGAGCTCATAGTCGGGTCAGGGAAGACCAGTTTGAAATGTGACCAGGTGATCACTGAGGTCATCATCCCGGTGCTAGGTGATGATTACAGGAGCACTTTTGTAAAGCTTGGTTCTAGAAGGGCAGTGACCATCTCTAAGCTGAACATAGCACTGGTTGTGAAGTATAATCATGTCTTGAACACCATATCCGATGTGAGGGTAGGACTGGGAGCTATCGGAGTCAAGGCCTTCCGGGACAGGCGTGTGGAAGAGATACTGAATGGCCAGCAAGCAGATGATCACCTAGCCCAGGTACTTGCTGAAGAACTATCTATGACTGTACAAAAGGCGATCCCCGGCAGGTATTCTCTCCCTTATAAAAAGGAAGCGATCAAAGGACTCGCCCACGACGCCTGGGCTAACCTCAGTTAGTCGTTGGAAAAAAGATCGCGGGGACGGCAGACTGTGCGAAAAGTGCCAAATTGGGTTTGAACACCGCAATATGCGGGTTTGTTCGTTGCTAAACATGCCATGTGTTGTGGTGTTAGGTTGTAATAAACGATTATTCACACAGGCTGACGGTTCTCTTGATCTATATTCCGCAAGCTTCCGACATATATTTTTCAGGGTAGACACCCATGTTTCCCAGGCGACACCATCAGACGATGAAAATTCGGACTGACTGGTCCTGAAGTGAGACTATTGTAAAGGGAACTGTCCCCAGTGCATTTTCCCGTTGCATCGCGGGGTGTCAAAAGGACCGTCCCCGTGACACCTGACAAACTTCAGACATCACAAAACATATATAAGACAAGAAAAAGGTGTAATTGATGAACTACAAAACAGGAGTTTCACTTGTTCTAATATCTGCAGTATGTTACGGCTTTATTCCTATCTGTGCTCTCTATGCCTATGAGGAAGGGGTCAGCACCCTTGAGTTTCTATTTTATCGTTTCCTGGTGGCAACGCTGGTCTTTTTCCTCTACCTGCTGGTGCGCAGGGTGAAAATCAAATTGAACTGGACCCAGGTTTTCTGGTTGTTTATCCTGGGTGGTGTGCTTAATCTCCTGCAGTCTATTTTTTTTGTCTCCGCGGTGAAGTATATCTCCGCTAGCTTGACCACGCTCTTGTTTTTTACAAACCCTATATTGGTGGCAGTCTTTTCCTACTTCGAGGGAGAGAAGATCTCCCGAGGAACCGCAGCGGCGATTTTTGTCTCTTTTGCGGGGCTGGCGTTGGTGCTCGGGACCTCTCTGGGGAAGGTAAATATCCTTGGCATCACCTTATCCCTGGCTGCTGCTGTTTTCTATGCTGCCTTTATTGTGCTGGGTAACAGGGTGACAAAAGAGGTCGATCCAGTTGTGGTGAGCACATTTATTACTTTATTTACTTTTGTTGCACTGGTGCCGCTGGTTTTCATCTATGGTGGATTGGGGATTCCACTGACCCTAAAGGGGTGGATCGCAACCGCAGGGTGTGGCGTTTTTTCTTCCAACATCGCCCTCTTTACCTTTTTTGCCGGGATTACAGTTGTTGGCGCTACCACTGCCTCGATCCTTTCCAATATTGAGCCTGTGACCGTAGTGATCTTATCTGCCCTGCTGTTCTCCCAGCATCTAACTGGGTTACAGCTTTTGGGTGGGGTGCTGATACTTTTGGGAGGCACATTGGCGGTACAGGCTAAGCGCAGCCAACAGCCCCAGACATAACCCGCCTGGCAAACGGTGCCTGGTTTGCTTTATTGCTTTAATGGGTGCGGAAAATTACCCCCAGAATAAGGGGGTTTTCCTCATTTTCTGGGGTTTCCATTATTTAAAATCCGCATAGCATAAACCATAGGGTTTAGTTTTGATATATTTACCTTGACCTTTCTGGCCTACAAATTTGCTGTTTTCCACCATGAGTTTGCCTCTCAGGAATACCTTTTCCGGTCTGCCAATCTGCTCCATACCTTCAAAAGCGTTATAATCACTACCATGAAGACTGTCCTTTACGCTGATGACCCCTTTATAGTTGGGATCGAAGATAACTATATCAGCATCACTGCCCACCTCAATTTGGCCTTTCTGGGGGAATAGTCCCACAATTTTGGCTGGGGCAGTGGCAAAAACATCCACAAACTTTTGACGGCTGATCTTACCTTTTTCTACTCCATAGGTCCACAATAATGCTAAACGATCTTGGGCTCCAGGGCAGCCATTGGGAATTCTCCTGAAATCGCCCATCCCTTTGCGTTTGGCCCCTTCAAATCCCCCTACATTAGCACAATGGTCTGAACCAACTGCTAACAGCCAACCTTTGCTTACTGCTTCCCATAAGGCGTCCAGATGTTCTTGGGTGCGTATGGGTGGTGAACACACATATTTGGCCCCTTCAAAATCAGGCTTGGCTAAATTATCCTCAGTTAAAGTAAGATAGTGAGTGCAGGTTTCACCATATACAGGTAAACTCTTGGCGTAGGCATCTCTAACCAATTCCATAGACTCTTTACAGGTTACATGGACAATAAGGATAGGTGAAGCAGCTATTTGGGAAAGGTAAATCGCTCTTTGGGTGGCTTCGGCTTCGACCAGGGGAGGTCTGGAAACAGCATGATATATAGGGTCAGTTTTGCCTTCTTGCACCAGTTGTTTTTGTAAGAGGTCAACTATTTCTCCGTTTTCGGCGTGAACCATAACCGTAACCCCGACTTTTTTGGCTACCTGCAGCGCCTTAAAAATAACATCATCGTGAACCATAAAGGGTGAGCCCTTATAGGCCATAAAGAATTTTAAGGTTGAAATACCCGCCTCCGGTAGAGTAAGTATCTCCTCATCCAACTCATCTGTAGGATCCATTACCATACCGTGAAAAGAGTAATCTGAGGATGATGCTCCCTGGGCGGTTTCATTCTGTTTAGCCACCGACTCTTTAATGCTTAAGCCTTTGGGTTGGGGTGCAAAATCTACCACCGTGGTGGTACCACCAACTAGAGCCGCATTAGTAGTTGAAAAATCTATTGATCCGAAGGAGCCATAGTGTACATGTTCATCTACCCCACCAGGAAAGATATATTTACCGGCGGCATCGATTGTTTCCTGGGCACTTTGATCAAGTCCAGTTCCGATCGCAGTGACCTTTTCACCTTCAATGAGGATGTCAGCTTTATATTCATTAACAGCCGATATGATGGTACCATTTTTGATTAACAGGCTCATCTTATTTCTCCTTTCTGAATTTGAACTTGTAGACCAAAGCCTGGAAAGATACACAGGGGACACTGTGTCCCCTGTCAGTAGCTACATTTCAGCGTAGTTAAACTGATATTATAGTGGTGTTTTGCCCAAAAAACTCCACTTGTTATATTTCTCTTCTATATACGCTTTTGTCGATGCCTTCCAGGTATTTAACTACATTTTCTAATGGTTCGACATCGCAGAACTTGGCATCCATATCAAACAGGTTCCAGGCAATAACTCCTGGTACTCTGTCGCCAATGGTACCTTCCGGAACGATTGTCTTAAATCCATATCCAGTTGAATCCATAACGGTGTGTCTAACACATGCGCAGGAGGTGGCACCCATTACTATTACCGTGTCAACCCCTAAATAGTACAGGGTTTCAGCCAAATGGGTGCCAAAGAAATTGCTGGCATATTTCTTATGAATAACGGGTTCTTCTGGCTGGGGTTTTAGTTTGGGGTCAATTTCCATCCATTCAGAGTTAATGTCTAATGTACGCATTGGAATTTTCTCGTCCCATTTGCATAAGTCGAGTTGTCTTTTTCCGGTGTATCCGGTAGTTGTATGGAAAATAGGAACTCCTGTTTTTCTTGCGGCTTCCAATACCTTAAGGGCATTGGCACAAATTTCTACATTATTCTCACAGGTAAAGGGGTGCCCATCTGACATCCAGGCCTTGGCCATATCTACGGTAGTTACAGCAGGAGCTTTTCCGTAACCCATTCTTTGGAATCCCCTTGCTTTGTAGATCTTTTTGGCTTCCTCAAAAGCCCTATTTAGCATTTCCTCATCAAAATTATATTCTCCGCCGGAATCTGTGAAATTACTCCAATTGTCCTTTTTTTCCCACTTTTCTGCCATGAATATCCGCCCTTTCGCTTTTAATTTTTTTACATTGGGAAACCATTAATAATCACAAATTGCTACATCTGTTCAGTTAACGGTTAATTAACTTACGTCTATATTAATAGCAATAAGCGTGCCAACCCTTAAAAGGTCGATTTATGGCAATGTAAAGAATTTTTACTAAAAAAACTGTTGCAATTTTTCAATTGAAATTTTGTTTTTTCTCCATATCTATGGGTTTAACCATCATTTGCAGGTTTGCACACTATTTACTGATAGTTGCAAAATTGCAACAGCTTTTCTGTTTTATAAATATTTTCGTACTTTTTATCTTGCGCCATAAAAATAGATGGGTGTATATCTAGAAAGAATAAAACAATTCACCCGACTATTCTAATGATAACCCC
>CALGIY010000097.1 GCA_937914965.1 uncultured Thermoanaerobacteraceae bacterium
CCCGGAGGATGTAATGGCCGAGGCCCAAGCGGCGCCGGATACCATTGAAGAGGAAGAAATACCTGGATCAGATTGCCAGCGAAATCTACAATGCTGGGCTGCACGTTGTTTTTCTCCAGGAAGTGGATGTGAAAACACCGCGCTGTGGGTGGATTCACCAACCCCGGTATTTAGCTGGGAGGCTGGCGGAATACACCGGAGCAAAGTGGTCGCATCTGTTTGCGCGAGCTTTTCCCATTCTGGGAGGTTTTTATGGTAATGCGATTCTAGCGGCTTTTCCACAGGAAGAGGTTTTAGAATTGTCACTCAAAATTCCTGGTCAAAAGGTCGAAGAGAGAGTGTTTCTTTATGCAAATCTTTTCCATCCTGGGATAGGGCCGGTTGGTATCGGCTGCTTTCATCTCTCGGTCAAGGAAGAAAGCCAAAGGTTGCATGAGGTCAAAAAAATCAAAGCTGCACTGGGACAAATGATTTCCTTTCCTCCCTTGATCCTGGGAGGCGACCTTAACGGGAAACGGGGCAGTGCAGCTTTTCAAGAAATGATAACTGGAGAATTTCCAATGAATGAATTAGGGCCCAAAAAAGGAGATTCCTTTGCTGCGCCTTCTTACCGGGCCCGGATCGATTTCCTTTTTGGCAAGGGGGTAACCCCCCTTGCCTCAGGTATTATTAATACCGGTGAGACCTCAGATCACCACCTGGTCTGGGTAGAGTGTGAAATTTAGGCCTTTTTAGGAACGCAGATTTCCTGTCCGATTACCAGTCTATTAGGATCAATTCCTGGGTTGACCTTGACAATTTCCTGAACAGTGGTATTAAATTGGCGCGCAATGGCGCTCAGGGTATCTCCCTTCTTGACTACATAAACACTTGTCCCTTGCGGACAACGCCGTTTGGGGATACAGATTTTCTGCCCGATTGCTAAATGCCTGGGGTCAATTCCCGGGTTGACATCGGTGATGGCCTTTACCGTTGTGCCAAATTGTTTGGCCAGACTAAACAAGGTATCTCCGGCTTTAACGGTGTAAATGAAACCCGGGCATTCAGGTACTGGAGGTGGGCCTGGAGGTGCTGTTGGGATACAAACTGCCTGGCCGATCTGAAGTTTTTGTGGGTCTACCCCTGGGTTGGCAGCAAGTATAGCATCTACTGGGACATTAAAGCGCTGGGATAACTCGAAAAATGTATCTCCTGCTTGAATGATGTAGATGAATCCAGGGCAAGGTGTTGGGGGCGGTCCTGGTGGAGTTGTGGGGATGCAGACCAGTTGGCCGATTTGGAGACTTTCTGGGGCCACCCCTGGGTTGGCGGCAAGTATCGCATTAAGGGAAACGCCGAACCGCTGGGAAAGCTGGAAAAATGTATCCCCTGCCTGAATTGTGTAGAGGAACCCACCGGGACAGGATGGTATTGACATCATTGATCACTCCTCTCAAAAAGCTTTTCAATTTATGTTATGATGAGGGCGGATTTTTGCTCCTTTTTTTGATAAACATGTTTGCTGCTTTGTACTATATTCGGTACAGCTTTTGGTATTTTTGCCTGTGAACCGCGTGAATGATGATGTTCCAGAGAAAAATAGAACATTTTGCACAATAAGAGGGCATAAATCACGCGGTTCACAGGC
>CALGIY010000098.1 GCA_937914965.1 uncultured Thermoanaerobacteraceae bacterium
CGGGATTCCAGCATCTCTTGGTGGAGCTATTTTAATGAATGCCGGAGCCTTTGGGCAGGACATGGGAAGTATTGCCCTAGAAGTTGAAACCATCGACCAACAGGGAAAGGTTCAGCAGTGGTCAAGGGATGAACTGTTTTTTAGTTACCGTTCTTCCTCCCTACAAGGAAAAAACTTGATTGTTCTCAAAGCTGACCTCCAGTTGGTTCCTGCAGCAAGGGAGGAAATAGCTGTACGCATTAAAAAAAACATTGCCTTTCGCAGTAAGATCCAACCTCTGGAACAACCTACAGCCGGAAGTGTTTTTCGTAACCCGCCTGATGATTACGCGGGAAGACTTATTGAGTCAGCTGGACTCAAGGGACTGCGTATCGGTGACGCCATGGTATCAACGAAACATGCCAATTTCATTGTTAACTGCGGCAAAGCAACAGGGCGGGAGATTCAAGAGCTGATCAAGACTATACAGGATCGTGTTGTTCAACAGTTTGGGATTATACTGGTCCCCGAGGTCTTGATTGTAGGGGAGGAAGGGTGAGTTGGGGTGGAGAGGCTGTTTGTTACTGGGGGTACGAGGCTTAAAGGTCTAGTTACGGTAAGCGGTGCCAAGAATGCTATTCTGCCGCTCTTGGCTGCCTCGCTGCTGAGTGAGAGCACTGTGGTTCTGGAAGGTGTACCTTCTTTAAATGATGTGATCACCATGAAAGAAGTTTTGGAGTCCCTAGGGGTCAGGGTCAAGTGGAAGGGTGATACCATGGAGGTTGACACTTCTGGTATCCTCTCTTTGGATGTTCCTCCTTCCCTGGCCCGGCGCATGCGGGCCTCCAACCTGGTGATGGGCCCGTTACTAGGGCGCTTTAGGAGGTTTAAAGCATCTTACCCAGGGGGTTGTACCATCGGGTCGCGACCCATGGACCTTCATTTAAAGGGATTTATGGCTCTGGGGGCGGTGATCACGGAGGATCATGGGTATGTCAAGGCTGAGGCTACTCAACTCCGGGGAACGGAAATTCATCTTGATTTTCCCAGCGTAGGGGCAACTGAAAATATTATAATGGCGGCAGTACTTGCCGAGGGAACCACCATCATCAGAAATGCTGCACGGGAACCGGAAATCGTAGATTTACAGAACTTTTTAAATAAATTAGGTGCTAGAATCCGGGGGGCGGGATTGGATACCATTCGCATCGATGGGGTTCGGAAGCTCGGCCGGGAGGTCACCTATCGGGTTATTCCCGACAGGATCGAAACAGGAACCTTTATGGTGGCTGCTGCCATCACCAGGGGAGAGGTTTTGATCAGCAACACTATCCCCGAGCATGTTGAGGCTGCTACAGCAAAACTGAGGGAAGCTGGAGTCTCAATTCGGGAGGAAGAAGACAGGATTATTGTAACCGGGCCTCCTACCTGGAAGGCACTGGATATTAGGACGATGCCTTTTCCTGGTTTTCCTACCGATATGCAGCCCCAAATGATGGCGCTTTTGTCAACCGTATCGGGAACCAGTATAGTAGTAGAGACTATTTTCGAAAATCGCTTTATGCATGTACAGGAA
>CALGIY010000099.1 GCA_937914965.1 uncultured Thermoanaerobacteraceae bacterium
AGGGTGCGTTGGCCAGGCACTCTCTCCGTTCGTCATCGGGGATCCCCTTCAGGTGTTCGGCGCCGCTTATGGCGGTCGGGTATTTTTCCTGTAATCTCTCAAGAGCAGTCAGGTACTCGCCGCTCAAGGTGACGCCGTACGTCTCTGTGTTCTCCAGATCCCGGGCAAGGTCCTCACGACGGCTCCTGTAGCCTGCCAGCATCCCATGCAACTGTTCCCTCCTGGCTTTGAGATGTGCGGCACAGGCCTCAATATCGTCCAACTCATAGATCTCGGCGATCTGTCGTGCAGAACCTTTTTCAGCCGTAAAATTGGTGATTTCCCGCTGAAGGGCTTCAATTGCCCGGTCCAGATCTGCCATCCCCTTTTCCAGCTCCGGCTCAAGCGCCTGGTTCGTGGAGAGCCGCCGTTCGATCTCGCTGATCTCGCTTGCGAGCCTTTTGTAAGTCTCTTTTTCGGCAGTAAGCTGTTTTTCTGTGGCCTCGATCTGGTCGGAGCGGGAGAACCAGGAGGAGACTTTCGGGCACCGTTCATGCCTCTGCACGAGTTCTTTCTCCCGGGCCTCAAGTTCGACGGACTGCCGCTCGAGCTCGGTGATCCGGCTCCTGATGCCCTCTGCCTGCTTTGTGGCACCTCCGAGGTCCCGCTGGAGGCTCATGTTCTCGGCATGGGTCTCCTTCGCCTGGCTCTGCCCCGCCAGAAGTGCCACGCTGACTCGCTCTTTCTCTGCGGCAACCAGGGTATGGAGGGTCTTTCCCAGGGGGCGAAGCCGATTACTAAGCCATCCTGAGAAAGCAGCCTTCTGTCCCGGAGAACGATGTTCCCCACATCTCCGACACCCAAACCGTCAACCAGAACCCGGCCTGCTGTTACTCTTCCCGCAACAGAACCCCTTTGACGGTTAAACTCCAAAATCTGACCGTTTTCCACGACAAAAATATTCTCCGATGGAATACCCACATCCCGTGCCAATTGTGCATGTTTGATCAGATGGCGGTATTCTCCATGAACCGGGATAAAGAACTTCGGTTTTACTAGATTCAGCATCAATTTCAATTCTTCCTGGCTGGCATGGCCTGAAACATGGACACCGGATACAGATTCGTAAATCACTTCTGCTCCCTGACGGAAGAGGTGATCAATGGTACGGTACACCATTTTTTCATTGCCGGGAATAGGACTCGCCGATATGATCACTGTATCTCCCGGAATAATTTCAACCCTCTTATGGTCACGCATAGCCATCCTGGTCAGGGCTGACATCGGTTCTCCCTGGCTTCCCGTTGTCAGGATCACGATTTTGTCCTTAGGAAGCTGGAGTATCTCATCGAGATCGATCAGGGTTCCCTCAGGTATTTCGAGGTAGCCTAATTCACTAGCAATACTCACCACATTAACCATGCTTCTTCCAACAACAGCTACCCTTCTATTGTACCGAGCTGCTGTAGATATTGTCAGCTGAATGCGGTGGATATTAGAGGCAAAACTGGCAATGATAATCCGCTCCTTGGCGTTCCGGAACGTTTCATCAAAGGTATCTGCAACCACCCGTTCGGAAAAGGTATATCCTGGCCTTTCCGCGTTTGTGCTGTCTGACATCAGAACCAAGACACCAGCTTTACCAAGTTCAGCAAACTTGTGGTAATCAATAAATTGGTTGTTCAGCGGAGTCTGGTCGAACTTGAAATCGCCTGTATGGACAATTGTCCCTACAGGGGTCTTGATTCCAAGAGCAACCGCATCAGCAATACTGTGGCTGACGCGAATGAACTCAATCTGAAATATCCCTAGTTTGATTACGTCCCCGGCGGAGATGCAGTGAGTTTTCACATGATCAGCATAATTACTTTCTTTTAGCTTGGCATCCAGTAAGCCCAACGTCAATTTGGTACCGTAGACAGGGACATTGATCTGCCGCAGAATATAAGGTAGTCCTCCGATGTGATCTTCGTGTCCATGGGTGAGAATAATAGCTTTGATATGCTCTTTATTTTCCACGAGATAGGTTATATCTGGAATTACCAGGTCGATTCCGAGCATCTCATCATCCGGGAACGAAAGACCGCCATCAATAACAATCATATCGTCCTTATATCTGAGCACCATGATGTTTTTCCCGATCTCCCCGAGGCCGCCCAGTGGTATGATTTTGAGACGATTTGCCTTCATAATTCACCTCCTTAGTTTATTTATTACTTAACTAAAATAAAAAACCTACCTTGTCGTTTCGAAAGGTAGGTTAACTTTCTATAGTACGGCCGTTCCCTTTCATATTTCTATTATACTGTTAATAGCGGAAAAAAACAAGAAACCTAGGGACGTAGGCTCAACTCTCCCAAGACCTTCTTGATAGCATCGAACTCCTGTTCCGTGGCTCGGACAAGAGGCAGACGAGGAGCGCCAGTTCTAATACCAACGATCTCTAGTGCCGCCTTGACCGGAACAGGGTTTGTCGTAATGAACAAAACTTGATATAGGGGAAAGAGTTTCAAATGCAATTCTTGTGCTCTTGCAACTTTTCCGGACACATAGGCTTCAACCATTTCTTTAACCATTTTCCCCGCCACGTGAGCAGCAACACTGATCACACCGTTCCCACCAACAGACATGATAGGCAGTGTCAAAGAGTCATCTCCACTGTAAATCATGAAATCCTTGGGTGTAGTTCTCCTGATCTCTGCCACCTGATCCAGGTTTCCACTTGCTTCCTTGACTGCCACGATGTTCTCTATTTCCGCCAGTCTGGCTACGGTTCCAGGTAGCATATTCACCGACGTGCGACCCGGAACATTATAAAGGATCATAGGAAGTTTGGTTTCCAAGGCTACAGCCTTGAAATGTTGGTATAAACCCTCCTGGCTCGGCTTATTGTAATAGGGTGTCACCAGCATGATTCCATCGCAACCCAGACTTTCCGCCTTTTTCGTTAACTCAATGGAAGTCGCTGTACTATTGGAACCTGTTCCCGCAATCACAACTGCTTTGCCTGCTACTGCTTCCCTGACAACTTTGAATAACTGGCATTTCTCTTCATCTGAAAGGACAGGAGATTCACCAGTAGTCCCGGCCACGACAATACCATCGGACCCATTATCCACAAGGTAGCGCGCCAATTTTGCGGCCTCTTCAAAGGCCACTTCCCCCTTTTCCGTCATCGGGGTCACCATCGCAGTTAAAACACGTCCAAAACCCTTCAACTTTGTCACTCCCTCAAAAAAGTATCGCTTTATAACAGATTTTTGCTAATAAGAAGTTCAGCAATTTGCACTGCATTGGTAGCCGCACCTTTGCGCAGTTGGTCAGAGACAACCCAAAGATTCAGCGCCTGGTCCCTGGAATGATCTTTTCTGATTCTACCCACAAAAACTCCATCCTTTTCTGATGTGAATAACGGCATTGGGTATTCAAGATTGACAGGATCATCCCGGACAATAATACCTGGGGCCCCCTTCAAAATTTCCCGGGCCTCATCAGCTGTAAGTTCTCTTTCAGTCTCCAGATTAATCGATTCGGAATGGCTGCGCAGTACCGGCACCCGAACAGTAGTCGCAGTTATTTGGAGTTCTGGATCATGGAGAATTTTTTGGGTTTCGTTAACAAGCTTCATCTCTTCCTTGGAATAGCTGTTATCAAGGAAAACATCGATATGTGGGATCAGATTAAAAGCAATCTGGTGATCGAAAACATGCGGTTGAACCTTTTCTCCATCCAGTACCTGTCTCGTCTGCAGCAGCAGTTCATCCACAGCTACTTTTCCTGCACCTGATACCGCCTGCATAGTAGTGACCACAACCCTTTTTACTCGGGCGGCATCATGAAGCGGCTTCAAAGGTACAACAAAAATGATGGTGGAGCAGTTGGGATTAGCAATTATACCATTGTGCTTCTCCACATCTTCAGGGTTCACCTCAGGAACGACCAAGGGTACATCAGGGTCCAAGCGGAAGGTGCTGCTGTTGTCTATAGCAACAGCACCTCTTTTAACAGCTTCAGGAACAAGTTCTTTACTGACAGCACCTGATGCAAAAAAGGCAATTTCCACACCTTGAAAGGAATCGGGCCTGGCTTCCAAGACCGTAAGTTCATCATCACCGTATTTTAACTTTTTTCCCTGGGACCTGGCGCTAGCCAGCACCTTTAGATCCGAAACCGGAAAGTTCCTTTCTTGAAGAACATTCATGATTTCTTGACCAACAGCACCTGTTGCACCAACGATAGCAATATTAAAACCTCTTGACATTTCAGTTACCCTCCTGCAGTCTCTGGTTCATAAAAGATTAGACATCTATTTTAAAATATCCTCTTTGCTGGGATTAATTATCTTTATCTCCGACCAAAACAGGTTGAATCTGCTTACCTTTCAGGGCATATATAATAGTATCCATTATTTTATCCATCCGGGCTACCAGGGAATTCGGCTTTGCTGTTGGGTTATCCTGTCCGAAAGGTACCAAGTAAATACTTTTTATGCTCAGCAGAATGGCAATGTTTTTGGCGTTGAGGCCAAGGCCGTCATTTGTAGAGACGGCGATAACAACAGGGCGCTGATTGCGCAGGTGTGCTTTGATCGCCATAAGCGCAGGAGTATCTGTAATCCCGTTGGCAAGTTTCGCTAAGGTATTACCCGTACAAGGTGCTGCAACCAGAATATCAAATAATTTGCCGGGACCAATCGGTTCAGCCTCTACAATTGTTTTGATCAAAGGATTATTAGTTATATCCTGCAGTTTGGTACACCACTCTGTGGATTTTCCGAACCTGGTATCTGTTGTGCTTACAGAATAAGAAACACAAGGAAAAACATCTGCCCCCTCAGCAACAAGTTTCTCAATTTCCGAAATAATTCTGGCAAGGGTACAGTGAGAACCTGTTATGACAAATCCTACCCGGATACCTTTGAGACGCATCCCAGGCACCTCCTTTTACCTATTCTCTAAAAATACTCATGTGGCACTTCTCTGAGAATAAGTTGGGGAATAACCTGGGCCAGAATCTTACCACTGGTTTTTGGCGCCGCAATACCAGGTAAACTCGGAGCAAGGATAGCATTAAGACCCAATCTTTTAGCTGCTGTAAAATCTGTTCCCCCGGGAGCCGAAGCAATGTCAAGTATCAGCGTATCTTTCCTGAGTAGGGAGAGCAGTTTTTCATCCAATATTAAGACAGGTACGGTGTTAAAGATTACATCGGCTTCGGAAATCAACTGGTGCATCTCACTGCAGTGCAAGGGACGGTAACCCATTTCAAAGATGCGGGAGAGATCGGCGCGTTTCCTGGCAACAACTGTTGTGTTAGCACCAATACCCTTAAGCATCCGGGCAAGTGTCTTTCCCAAGCGTCCAAATCCGAGTACAAATGAACTACTATCATGGATAGTGATCGGTAGCTTTTCCATCGCTATCTGCAGAACACCTTCAGCAGATGGAATAGAGTTCATGATTGCAACCATATCCATTTCGGCAATTTCGATCATCTTCCACCTGTATTTTTGAGCCCACTCTTTGACAAAATCCCGGGCAAAACCAATAATCACCAATACCCCTTCAGGTATGGCAGCAGCTATTTCAGGAGACAACCGGAGAGTGAAATCCTGGTCAAGGGTTTTAATATTCCCCTCTAAATCTGTACCTCCCATAGGGAAGACTAAGACCTGGGCCTTGTTAAAGGCAGTTTCCAATTTGTCCACGAGGCGTACCTGGCTCAGTTCCGAACAGGGGGAAAACCCAACTGCCGTTACAGCTGCCCCCAATTTAATAAGTTCTTGCATCAGGTAGATATCCCGACGATCCCCTCCGATGATGGCGATTTTAATTCCCCTCAAATCCAAGCCCACTCTTAAATTCCCCTCCTTCCCCTCATCATCACTGGCGGTAACATTATATGAGGAGATAAAGAAGAAGGTGCTTGTAATCAGTCGAGGATCTTCTCTAAACCTATTACTACTCCCTTAAGGCCGGTGACCTTGCGAATCGCCATAATAACACCAGGCATAAAAGATTCACGGTGCAGGGAATCATGCCTAATAGTTAATGTCTCCCCCGGCGAGCCGAAAATTACTTCCTGGTGAGCAACTAAGCCCGGCAAACGGACGCTGTGGATCCTGATCCCTTCCCATTCTCCACCCCTCACCCCTGCAATTTTCTCGTATTCTTCCGGGTGGCCCTGCTTGATGGGAACTCTCACCTGCTGGATCCCCTGTGCTGTTTTGATGGAGGTACCAGAAGGAGCATCAATTTTTTGATCATGATGCATTTCGATAATCTCTACATGCTGGTAATAACGGGCTGCACGTTATTACCAGCATGTAGAGATTATCGAAATG
>CALGIY010000100.1 GCA_937914965.1 uncultured Thermoanaerobacteraceae bacterium
CAGATGCTCTGTCAGATCACCGGTATGTCCAGGTTTACCCTGCAGCCTGCAGCCGGTGCCCACGGGGAGATGACCGGAGCATCCATTATCAAGGCTTACCATAACAGTCGACAGGACTTTAAACGCAAAAAGATGATCATTCCTGATTCTGCTCATGGGACCAACCCGGCCACCGCTAATATGCTGGGTTTTGATGTAGTCCAGGTTAAATCCAATGATCGCGGTTTGGTAGACACCGATGACCTGCGTTCTTTGATGAGCGATGAAATTGCCGGTTTGATGCTGACTAACCCTAACACTCTAGGGCTTTTCGAAGAGGAAATATCAACAATTGCTGGGATTGTGCATGAAGCAGGGGGGCTCCTTTATTATGATGGAGCCAATCTCAACGCTGTCATGGGTGTATCCCGTCCTGGGGATATGGGTTTTGATATCGTCCACCTCAACCTGCACAAGACCTTTGGTACTCCCCACGGAGGGGGAGGACCAGGATCAGGACCTGTAGGGGTCAAGGAGTTCCTGGTAGATCTGCTTCCTGTGCCGCTGGTGGCGAAGCGGGGTGAGGAGTTCTACCTGGATTACGACTTGCCGCGGACAATTGGGAAGGTGCACTCCTTCTATGGGAACTTCGGAGTTATGGTCAAGGCCTACGCCTACATTAAGGCGCTAGGCGGCAGGGGCATCAAGGAATCCTGCCAGCACGCTGTGCTGAACGCCAACTATATCCGCCACAACCTCCGAGAGCACTATGAGATACCTTTCGACCGTTTGTGCAAACATGAATTTGTCACCTCAGCAATCAATCAGAAGAAAGAATACGGGGTGGCTGCTCTGGATGTGGCCAAGCGCCTGATCGATTACGGCTACCATCCACCGACAATCTACTTTCCTATGATTGTGGAAGAGGCCCTGATGATCGAGCCGACTGAGACCGAGACAAGAGAGCGGTTGGACTGCTTTATCCAGGCGATGCAAAAGATTGCACAGGAGTCTAAGGAAAACCCGGAACTGGTGAAAGCCGCACCACAGAATACACCGGTCAAAAGGCTTGATGAGGTAACCGCCGCGCGGCACCCGGTCCTTAAGTGGGAGTGATCGGGGTCGCCGATATCCCCAGGATGGCTGATCCCGATTTTATAATAAGAATCTTAAAGAGCTTATGGAGGTTTAGTGGTGCTTTATATCGTCAACAATTCAAATGACCCTTATTTTAATCTGTCCCTGGAAGAGTATCTCTTAAAAGAGCTGGATGTAGGTGATCATTACCTGATGCTTTGGCAGAACAGGCCGGTTGTTGTTGTGGGCCGCAACCAAAACACCTGGGATGAGGTTAACCTGGATTACATTAAAGAAAATGATGTAGCTGTGGTTCGGAGACAGACCGGTGGGGGAGCGGTCTATCATGACCTTGGTAATTTGAACTTCACCTTTGTTTTCCGGGACCAAAGATATGGTTCTTATGACTTCGGATACTTCATGGAACCGGTAGTAGAGGTATTAAAGGGATTGGGGCTTGCGGCTGAGATTGATGGGAGAAATGATATCACCATCGAAGGTAAGAAAGTTTCAGGAAACTCTCAGTACCGCCAAAAGGACCGGGTGATCCACCATGGTACACTGCTCTTTGATGTGAACTTGGACAACCTGGAGCAGGCTTTGCTGGTCAGCCCTGATAAGATAGCAAAGAGGGGGGTCTCTTCTGTTAAAAGCAGAGTAACCAATATTCGAAGTCTGCTCTCTTCCTCGCTGGAGATAGATAATTTTAAAGATGTGATCAAAAATGCACTGCTTGAAGAGTTCGGTGAGATACAGGGGGACTACCACCTGACACCTGATGACCTGAGGCGGATTGAGGATCTTCAGAGGAATAAGTACGAGACATGGGAATGGAACTTCGGGGCATCCCCTCTCTATAACATTAAAAGATCCAGGCGTTTTTCCTGGGGTAGGCTCGACATACTCCTGGATGTGCAGGAAGGGATGATTAAAAGGTGCGAAATCTATGGAGATTTCTTTGGTAGGGAGGGCCTTTCGCCACTGGAAGAACTCTTGGAAGATGTCCCCTTCCGGGAGGAAAACATTAGGAGTGTTTTAAAAAATATTGATCCAAGTGAATATATATCAGGACTCGACCGGGAAACATTATGTGAGTTGTTATTCAATTAAAAGAGCAGTTAGCTAGGGTGCCTTTCCTCTGGTTGGCAGCTGAGCAGGTTTGAGCAAATAAAAAGCCCCTCTTTCCCTTAGAGAAGAGGGGCTTTCCTATGCAATTACTCACCAATCACTTCCGTGACATAAAACCCCGGGCCAGTGCAGCTGCGGCAGCGATCTTTACTAGATCGCCAGCGATAAAGGGTAGTGTCCCCAGAGCAGCTAGTTTGCTGATGTCGTGGATTCCTGTGACACATCCAAGCCAGGTCATTCCGGTCCCGTGGATGATAATAAAATTAGCAAAGACCATGACCAGGACCAGTCCCGGCAGCCGGCGTGCCCAATCAAAGCGGCGGCAGAGTAACCCTGTACAGTAAGCGGCTGGGACAAACCCCAGCAGATAGCCGCCAGTGGCTCCTAGTAAGGCTCCCCCGGCGAACCAGGGAACTCCTATACTACCCAATAGAAGGTAGAGTAAGGCCATCAATGCTCCATCCTGTGCACCCCACAGGGCTCCTGCAAGCAGGACAGCGAAGGTCTGCCCAGTGATGGGTACTGGGGTCCAGGGCAGTGGTATTTTTACTTGGGCTGCCAGTCCGATTAAGGCAGCACCTACTAGGATGGTGACTAACCGTATTATGATACTGTCGCTGCCGTGCCAGGCAAGTACATTATTTTGAAATTTCCGCATGTTCATTTGACCTCTCCTTAGCAATGATTACAAAGAATTATATGGCTGTGGCAGTTTGATTGTCAACCGTTTGCTGTGATGAATACATTATACATGCTTGAGTGGTGGTGGGTGGCAGTGTGGTGGCAGTGGGACGTTTTGTTTGCCACTATCCGTATTAATATGTTGGTGGTTAGTTGTTGGAATGGGGTTCCCAGGTGCCTGGCACCAAAAAAACCGCATTATACATGCCGATCTGTTGGTGGTTGGTCGTTAGTCGTTGGAAAAAGGAATTGTGGTTTAGTCTGATAGCCTGTCTGCTTCCGCGTCCCTCTACTTCCGGGAAGCCAGGGAAGCAAGAGGACCGTCCCTCCGCTTCCCCAATAAAAAAACCCCCGGGGTAGACCCCAGGGGGTTTTTTATTCTTAGATTTAGTAACCCATTCCCATTCCGCCCATGCCGCCCATATCCCCCATACCGCCTGGGGGCATTGCTGGCATAGCCTCTTTTTTCTCTGGAATTTCAGAGATCAGAGCCTCTGTGGTGAGGAGCATTGACGCGATACTTGCAGCATTCTGCAGGGCGCTTCTGGTCACTTTCAGCGGGTCGACGATCCCCTCTTTGACCATGTTCGCATACTGCTCGGTGAGGGCGTCAAAGCCCATGCCTGCTTCAGAGTTTTTGACATGTTCGATTACTACTGAACCCTCAAGGCCGGCGTTTTCAGCGATCTGACGCAGCGGCTCTTCCAGGGCACGGCGTACGATCTTGACGCCTACTGCCATATCTCCTTGTGCATCAATCTCATCCAGTGTCGGGATGATGTCTACCAGGCAGGTACCGCCGCCAGGAATAATTCCTTCCTCTACTGCGGCGCGGGTGGCAGAGAGAGCGTCTTCAATACGGTGTTTTTTCTCTTTGAGTTCGGTCTCTGTTGCTGCCCCAACCTTGATTACAGCCACACCACCGGATAACTTGGCCAAACGCTCCTGAAGCTTCTCCCGGTCGTAATCGGATGTGCTGTCTTCAACCTGATTTTTGATCTGGTTGACGCGCTTTTGGATGTTGTCAGCATCCCCGTAGCCTTCGACAATTGTGGTGTTTTCTTTATTGATCTTAACTTTCTTGGCTTGACCGAGGTGTTCGATGTCTACATTTTCCAGTTTGTAGCCCATATCCTCAGTGATGAAGGTTCCGTTGGTGAGGATAGCGATATCCTCGAGCATTGCCTTGCGGCGGTCACCGAAGGCTGGTGCTTTGACTGCTGCACACTGGAGAACTCCGCGCAGTTTGTTGACTACCAGTGTTGCCAGGGCCTCTCCTTCGAGGTCTTCTGCGATAATCAGGAATGGTCTGCCTGTGCGGACGACCTTTTCCAAGAGGGGAAGCATGTCACCAACTGCAGTCATTTTCTTCTCATAAATAAGGATATAGGGTTCTTCCAGTTCTACTTCCATGGTTTCGGAGTTGGTAATGAAGTAAGGGGAAATGTAGCCGCGGTCGAATTCCATACCCTCAACGACTTCGACTAATGTTTCAATACCCTTAGATTCTTCAACGGTAATGACCCCGTCTTTACCGACTTTTTCCATGGATTCGGCTACCAGTGTGCCGATCTCCTTGTCATTGCCGGAGATGGCAGCAACATTGGCGATGGATTCTTTAGTTTCCACCGGGGTGCTCATCTTCTTCATTTCTGCAACAGCTTTTTCGACTGCCATGTCGATGCCGCGTTTCAAGAAGATGGGGTTTGCTCCCGCAGTTACGTTTTTCAGGCCTTCACTGACAATAGATTGGGCGAGCACAGTTGCGGTTGTAGTTCCGTCACCAGCGATTTCGTTGGTCTTAGAAGCTACTTCTTTGCAGAGCTGGGCTCCCATATTCTCAAAGGCGTCTGCCAGTTCGATTTCCTTGGCAACAGTAACCCCGTCTTTAGTAATTGTGGGGGACCCAAATTTCTTTTCTAAAACAACATTGCGGCCTTTAGGCCCGAGAGTGGTTTTGACGGCCTCAGCCACAATATTTACGCCATTTTCCAGCTTCTTGCGGGCGTCCATATCAAAAATGATCTGTTTTGCGGGCATCTTTTCAACCTCCTTATGATTGAACTGCTGGCCTTATTCCTTGATGGCCAGGATGTCGTTTTCACGCATGATTAGGTACTCTTCATCCCCGACCTTGAACTCGGTGCCGCCATACTTGGCATAGATAACTTTGTCCCCCACTTTAACCTCAGGGGTAACGCGGTTACCGTTGTCCAGAATTCGGCCCGATCCTACTGCGACTACTTCTCCCTCTTGGGGTTTTTCCTTCGCAGTGTCTGGCAGGAAGATACCTCCTTCGGTCTTCTCTTCTTTCGAGAGAGGTTTCACCAGTACATGTTCACCTAGTGGCTTGAGCATTGACAACCCTCCTCACCGTAGTTTGTAATTAATGGTTTTTATGATGTGTTAGCACTCAGATTGGAGGAGTGCTAATAGTCTATGATAAATAATACAAATCATGGAGCCACTTGTCAATACTTTTTTACTCAGTATTCCCAATATTTTTTGAAACAAGCATGATAAGTGGCAATTAAGGGCTACTTTATACGAAAATAGTGGAGATCAAACATTGAAACTGTTTCTGGATGTGAAAGATGGTGGGGGGGGATTATGACCACACCAACAGACAGCTTGACCAGACCCACCTGAAATCTGTCCCAGTAAAGCCGGGAAAAGCATTAAGCTACTGAATATGAGCAATGATGATGGTCTGGCTGCCTTTTTCCCTGGAGCAGGAGGGGCAGTTGATTAGGCTGAGGTAAAGGTCTTCCACTTTTTTACCCTTTTTCTTCAGATCACGCATCAATTTATCGATTTCTTTCCCCATTTGCATCAGGGGGGTCTGAGTGACCAGAGAATAAAACCTACCCTGAAGCTGCAGGCAGGAAGTGTCTTTTTTGCGGCCTGCATTATTCTGTGGGCGCTGTACCTCTATTAGGATTTCCCCTCGAAAAAGTCCGCTTTTCAGAAGTACCATGGCATTTTCTTTGAAAATATACCCCTTGCTCCGCGCCTCGGCCTGTGCATGGGTTATATCTTCGTGGTAGGAAAAGGGTTGATGGAAGGCCATGCGTGTGGTAACTCGATAAAAAAAGCGGGGATTTTCCCAGCAGTGTTCCTTTTCATGCCAGTCCGCGGGATTGATCTTCTGGCAGTGGCAGTGCTCGATCATTCCCATCCTCTCCCAATTACAGTGATTTTATACCCTAGGTTGGTATTTCTGCAAGACATCTTTAGATCCTGCTGCTGTTATAAATTACTTTGCATAATAATTGTAGAAGGGCATGAATCATTGGCGCGGGGAATAAAATACTTTCGAGAATTGAGAAAGGAGGTGAGTTTCTAGTGCGATTTATTTTGCTGCGGTATCGCCGGCTGTTGAAGTGGGGTATAGTTGGTGTGCTTTTGATAGTTGGTATTTTGCTGCTTTCCGGGTTGTACGGCAAGGTTTCCGGTGTATTCGACCAGGGGGAGCGGGAAGTGCCCATCTATGCGGTGGATACCAAGGAGAAAAAGTTGGCCATTTCTTTTGATGCCGCCTGGGGGGCTGACTGCACTCCGACACTGCTGAAGATCCTGAAAGAGAATGATATCAAGACCACTTTTTATCTTACGGGAATTTGGGTAAAAAAGTACCCGGAGGTGGTCAAAACTATCGCTGCTGCAGGGCATGAGCTCGGGAATCACTCGTCCACTCATCCTCACTGCAACTCTCTCTCTGAAGAGGAATTTATCAAAGAGTTAAAAGATACCGAAGAGATGATCTTCAAGTTGTCAAAACAACGCACTCGTCTCTTCCGCCCGCCTTTTGGGGAGTACAACAATACCAATATCAAGGCAGCGAGAAAAAACGGGTATGAGGTGATCCAGTGGAGTGTGGATTCTCTGGACTGGCAGGAGCTTGGGGTAGAAGCAGAGGTTGACCGTGTTTTGAAAAACGCTCACCCTGGGGCGATTATTCTCTTTCATAATAATGCGAAATACACTCCGGAGGCCCTTCCTATTATTCTGAAAAAACTGAAAGAACAGGGTTACAAAATTGTGCCCGTATCAGAACTCCTGATCAAAAGTGATTATATAATTGAAAAACACAGCGGGATGCAGAAAAAAGCACCAGGGAAAAATTAAAATTCCCTGGGCTTGCAAATAATTTCTCTGATTTTGGTATCAAAAAAGTTGTTGGAGTGGGCCGGAGTAATGACAACCGCTGTGTCAGCACCGGTCCCGGAACCCGCTACTGCAATTACCTCTTGGCCATAAGGAATCAGTCCTGCATCCATAGCCATCCCGGAGATTTCCACACAGACCTTGACTCCTTGCCCCAATATTCGCAGCGTTTGGGCCATAATCTCTGCAGGGTATACCCCTCCAAATTTGTTGCGGATTGCCCGGTCCACACCGGCCAGGAGATGGGTTGTCGTCAGGATCTGTACATTTTTTTCTGCAAGGCTTTGCCTAACTTCGGCTGGCATTTCATCATCACCAGGGGACATGAAACCCACATGATGGGTGACACAGGTAAGTTCCAGGCCTTTGCCTAAGAATTTCTCTACTGTGGCACCACTGTTAGATGCGACCACAATATGGCGAATGTTTAGTTCTTGGGCCCTCTGAATCGCAAGTTTCACAGTGGCTTCTGTATTGGCTGGCCCTTTTTGGTTCCAGTACATTTCAATCACCTTCCAAA
>CALGIY010000101.1 GCA_937914965.1 uncultured Thermoanaerobacteraceae bacterium
GGTGACTGGAGTTCAGACGTGTGCTCTTCCGATCTCATTTTCCAATTACGGTAAAGTTTTCCGAGATTTTGAACGCAAATTTTTATCGGATATCTCACCTCGGTCAACACTGATTATCTTAGGTGACGCCCGCAACAATTACAACCATGATGAAAAAGAGTTCTTACAAAGAATCCAGGAGCATGTGAGGAGAATTTTATGGTTTAATCCCCAACCAAGGGGGGATTGGAACCGAGAGGACAGCATTATAAACATCTATGCTCGTAACTGCAGGCAGGTTTTTGAATGCCGCAACTTAAACCAATTAGAGGATGTCATTGAGGCTATACTGTGAATCCCATTAGTCCCGTGTTTGACATGTTTTGCTATTTATGTTAATTTGAAGACAAGAAGGGGGGAGGGGATGAGGAAGTGCTTTCACAAGTAGAGATCATTACTAGAATGCTTGTTTCTCTCTTGGTTGGCATGATCATTGGTTATGAAAGATCACGCAACCTAAAACCCGCCGGCATTCGCACCTATTCACTGGTCTGCATAGGGGCCACCCTGTTCATGATCATCAGTGTCTACGGGCTTCCGACTATTGGCTATCAGTTTACCGGTTTCCGACTTGACCCCGGGCGTGTTGCCGCTCAGATCGTTACAGGCATCGGTTTTGTAGGGGCAGGTGCAATCTGGAAAGACCGGGGCAATATCCGGGGGCTGACAACAGCAGCAAACCTCTGGGTAACAGCGGGGCTGGGCATGGCTGTTGGTTTGGGAATGTTCTTCTTAACATTTGTCGCTGTTGGCTGTATCTTTCTGGCATTATACAGTTCTCCTGTTCTCTGCCGCTTAGGTCTTCTGAATTATCCCACCGATGAAAAAAAGAGAAAAGACGACGATTTCACCTATTGATTTACACTAATTTATGAAATTGTTTCAACTGTGGGCAGGTCAATAAAAAGTAGAAAGAAGGTCACTTTACCTCTCTTCGCTGGTTTCGCTATTTAAGCAAGTACCATTTGCTTAACAGGAGGTAATGCGACCTTCTATCGTTTTTATAATGCCCAAGGTGCAGGGTCTTTATTCAATTTTTAATTAAGAAGATGATATGGTTGGTAAGTCTGCGGAACTCCTTCGTCTAATGAATAAATCCAATGTAGAGAGAGAAGAATGTAAAAGAAAAGATGTTGTAATTTAAGGGGGAACCTTACAGATGCCTGAACTGAGGCAGGATCCTATCACAAAAAAGTGGGTTATTATAGCCACTGAACGAAGCAAACGGCCGTCGGATTTTCCCATCAAACAGGATAAAAAAAAGGGGGGAAATTGTCCTTTTTGTAAAGGCAATGAGGATAAGACACCTCCTGAGATCATGGCTTACCGGGAACAGGGTACAAATAGGGATACACCCGGTTGGTGGATCCGGGTTGTTCCCAATAAGTTCCCGGCTCTGCAGCCAGGAGCATCAGAACCAGAAAAGCAGAACTTTTATTTGACAAGACCTGGAGCTGGTGCTCACGAGGTTTTGGTCGAGTCACCAGAGCATAACTCCTCACTGGCCAACCACTCTACTCAGCAGATAAGGGAAATTTTTCATGCTTGGCGGGATCGCTACCAGGCCCTAGTCAATCAGGATGAGATAAAATACATTCAGATTTTCAAGAACGAGGGAGCGGTTGCCGGAGCATCACTAGAACATCCCCACAGCCAGTTGATTGCCACACCTTTGATTCCTCCGGTGGTTGCCGAAGAGCTAACAGGTTCACAAAGTTATCATGAGACTCAAGGGAAATGCATCTACTGTGAGATGATCAAGCAGGAGACCCAAGAAAAAACACGTTTGGTTGCGGAGAATGAACATTTTCTAGTTTTCTGTCCCTTTGCCTCCCGCTTTCCCTTTGAAACCTGGGTGATTACCAAACAGCACCAAGCCAGCTTTGAAGAAATCAAAGATGAACAACTGCAAGACATGAGTGAAATAATACAGGGAACCATACAGAAAACAGCGGGATTACTGAATTATCCACCTTATAATATGGTCTTGCACAGCGCTCCTGTGGGGTACAATAATGCCGCCTACTATCACTGGCATCTAGAGATATTCCCGCGCTTGACGATTGTTGCTGGGTTTGAATGGGGTACTGGAATTATCATCAACCCCACACCACCCGAAACAGCAGCAAAGTACCTGAGAGAGGTAAGTATCGATCATGGCCAGGAAAAGGAGGAATTATCGTGGCAGGAGATTCACTAAAAATTTTATTGACAGCTGCTGAGGTTACCCCTTTCGCCAAAACAGGGGGGCTTGCCGATGTGGCAGGTTCACTTCCCAAAGCTTTAAAGCATCTAGGGCACGATGTCCGTATTGCCATGCCAAAATATAAAAAAATAACAGAAGGGGAATACCTTCTGGATTATCCTGTGGAGATGGATCATCATCTGGAAACCGGAATTGTTAAAATGACTAAACTCAAGGGCAAAAAAGTTGAAATACCCGTGTATTTAATCGACAGCTACAAGTACTTCTACCGCGATGGAATCTATGGTTACGGGGATGAAGCAGAGCGTTACAATTTTTTCTGCAAATCCGTTCTCAATATGCTGCCCCAGGTAGATTTTCAACCAGATATTATCCACTGCAATGACTGGCAGAGTGGGCTTATACCTTTGAGCTTAAAAACAAAATACGCGGAGGATCCTTATTACAACCAGATTGCGACTCTCTTCACCATTCACAATCTTCAGTACCAAGGTGTTTTCGCACGTAATACATTGAGGTTGGTGGGATTAGGGGAGGATTTCTTTACCCCGGAACGCTTAGAATTTTATGGGCAGGTTAATTTTATGAAGGCAGGTATTCTTTACGCTGATATCATCAATACAGTGAGCAAAAAATATGCACTTGAGATTCAAACTCCTGAATACGGGGAGCGGTTGGATGGACTTTTAAGAAAAAGGGCCCAAGATCTCTATGGAATCGTGAATGGGATCGACTACGAGGAAATGAATCCTGCAGCAGATACCAATATTTATCGCAATTATAATGTAGATACCATCGATCTTAAAAAAGAAAACAAGAAAGCTCTGCAGCAAGAAATGGGACTTCCAGAGAGTGATACACCGTTGATCGGTGTTATTACCAGGCTTGTTGACCAAAAAGGGCTTGATTTGATCACCGGCATCTTTGAACAATTGATGGATCTGGGTATCCAGTTTGTGCTGCTGGGGAGTGGGGAAGACCATTACCAGAGATTGTTTGCTGAACTGAAGATGCGTTATCCGCAGCAGACCGCTGCCAATATCGGGTTTAATGTGGAATTAGCTCAGAAGATTTATGCCGGTTCGGACATTTTTATGATGCCATCCCGCTTTGAGCCCTGTGGTCTCAGCCAGATGATCAGCTTAAGATATGGGACCATTGTCGCGCTGGGATACGTCCGAGGGGACCAGTGGCCGCGACTTTCCGTCTTCTGTCTTGATCCTGACGTTGTCCAGGTCTTTGCTAGATTGAATGGTGGACAGCCGCTGGGCAATCTTGGCTTGGGGATCGATGTCGATGGTCTGGTCCTCGCATTTGATCTGCAGGATGACAGCGGGCAGGGACCGTATGTCCTGGACAATGGTGACGCTGCCGGTGCCGTCGGTCCTGGTCTCTATACGGGAGTCCAGGTCGATTTTACGGTAAATGTTGTTGACGTTGAGAGACGCCGTCTGGGCAGATTTGATGGTAACAACTTGATCCGCGACGGGCAAGCCGTTCTCGTCCGCCACCTTGACTACGGTTGTGAAGGTCGACGTCTCAAACACTTTATCGTTGTCAAGGGCCGGCAAGGTGATGCGTCGTTGCGTCCAGGTCCCGACGGCAGGATCCTGCGACAGCTGCAGTAGGTTTCCGTCCCCTACGAGCGCGAAGAGAATGTTGGTCGGTGCTCGGATATTGAGGTAGAAGGAGAATCGTGAGACGGCCGTGTGGATGCGCATGGGCAGGGACCAGCATCTAGGTTCGGCTTCGTGGCCGGCAGGACACGTCACGCACACAAGGTCGCGGCGGGCGTTGAGTCCCCAGACCGCGGTAAGGGAGCCCACCGTGCTCGAGCGGAGGTGCGTGGCTCCGGCGAACGTGTTGGTGTTGCAGACGGGGGAGGATGGGATGATGAGGCTTGGGGTCGCGCCGTCTTTCTGCTGGCCGGGTTTGAAGTGGTAAAGTCCGCCCTCGGCGGCGACGAAGAGACTACTGAGCCCCTGGTCATCAAGACTCGATGAGATGGCTGTGGCTCCCGCTGGG
>CALGIY010000102.1 GCA_937914965.1 uncultured Thermoanaerobacteraceae bacterium
CTCCCCACAACTACAGTTGTGGGGAGCCATGATTTGGTTCTGGATATTATCGCTAATCTGATCCAGGTAAAATATCCTGGCTTTCGCCTGACTTCAGCACATGTGGGGAGCATGGGCGGTCTGACAGCTCTAAGGCGTGGAGAGGCTCACCTGGCAGGTATTCACCTCCTGGATGAGGAGACCGGTGAGTATAATCTTCCATTTCTTAAGCGTGTTTTGCCCGGGAGCAAGATGGTACTGCTGAATCTGGCTTATCGTGTCCAAGGGATGCTGGTACGCCCAGGGAACCCCAAGGGGATCATGAAGCTTGATGATCTGACACAACCCGATCTGAGATTTATTAACAGGCAGCGAGGTTCAGGAACGCGACTTCTCTTTGACCACCTTTTGAAGCAGGATGGTATTTCACCTGCGGCTATCGAGGGCTATGAGCGGGAGGAGTACACCCATATGGCAGTGGCGGTTGCTGTAGCTTCTGGGAGTGCAGATGTTGGTCTCGGGATTCAGGCGGCGGCCACTGCCCTTGGACTTGATTTTATCCCAGTAGGAGAAGAACGCTACGATTTATGCATTCCGGATGAATACTGGGAAGAGAAGGAGATCTGTCTGGTGCGTGAAATTTTAAACGACCCTGATTTTCGCCGGGTGGCATCGGATTTGCAAGGGTATGATTTTCGTGATTGTGGAAAAATTGTCGGAGAAACCTAAGTAAGGCGCAAACCAGGAGGGGAAACTGATGGAGGACCGCTTTGGGCGTCAGATCAATTACCTGAGAATTTCCATAACTGATCGCTGCAACCTGCGCTGTCTTTACTGTATGCCTCAGGACGGGATCGCTACCAGACCGCGGGATGAGATCCTCCGCATGGAAGAGATCTTGAGGGCTGCGGAAATTGCCCTGCAGATGGGGATTAATAAATTCCGCCTGACCGGAGGGGAGCCACTGCTCAGAAAAGGGGTCATACCTTTCATCAAATCGCTTGCACTCTGGCCTGGGGTAAAGGACATTGCAGTGACCACCAATGGAGTGCTGTTGCAGCAGTTAGGGGGTCAGCTCTTTGATGCCGGGGTGAAGAGGCTTAACATCAGCCTGGATACCTTGGATAGCGAGAAGTTCCGCCTTATAACCAGGGGTGGTGATTTCAAGCAGGTATGGAAGGGCATCGAGAAGGTACTGGAGATTGGGTTTCAGCCTGTCAAGCTCAATATTGTTGCTCTCAGGAATTTCAATGACCGAGAGTGGGTGGACTTTGCCCGGCTGACCATGGATTATCCTCTCCATGTTCGGTTTATTGAGTTGATGCCTATAGGTACAAGCTGGGAGATGGCAGGGGATTCTTTTGCCTCATGTCAAGAGATTAAGGATCAGATAGAGCATGCGCTGGGGGAACTTTGTCCGAAGCCAAAGGTGCAGGGCAGCGGTCCCGCCGAGTACTACACTCTTTCCGGGGCCAAAGGAACTATCGGGTTCATCCATGCTATGAGCAATCACTTCTGTGCTGACTGCAACCGCCTGCGCCTGACGGCTGATGGGAAACTCCGCCCCTGCCTCCACGATCAGCATGAGGTGGATCTGCGGGATGCCCTCAGAACCGGTGCGGGGGATGAGAAACTGCGGCAGCTTTTTGTTAAAGCTGTGGCCTTGAAGCCGGCAAACCATCACCTGGCTACAGGTGCTCCTGCAGCTGGCCGGGGAATGTGCCAGATAGGGGGTTGAAAGGTGGAAGACTTCACACATTTTGATGATCAGGGCCGTGCCCGGATGGTTGACGTGGGAGCAAAGGGTGTCACAGAGAGGGAAGCGCGCGCCCGGGGCACGGTTTTTATGGCTCCAGAGACACTGAGCCTGATCAAGACCGGAGGCATTAAAAAAGGAGATGTTCTGGCTGTATCCCAGGTGGCAGGAATTATGGGAGCCAAGAGAACCTTTGAAATAATCCCTATGTGCCACCCTCTCCTGTTGACTGGAATTGATCTGGATTTTCGTTATGATGATCAACGCAGTGCTATAGAAATCGAGGCCCGGGTCAGGTGTCAGGGGAAAACCGGTGTAGAGATGGAGGCCTTGACTGCTGTAAGTGCAGCTGCCTTGACGATCTATGATATGTGCAAGGCGGTGGACCGCAAGATGGTGCTGGGAGAGATCCGTCTGATGGAAAAGTCCGGCGGAAAAAGCGGGAGATTTTTCAGGGAAGGGGAAAAAGAATGGGAAAAATCCTAGCGGTTTGCACCAGTGAAAATACAGGAGAGCGCAAGAAGAACATCGGGAAGGGAATTTTCGTACAGGGACACGGCCTCGAAGGGGATGCTCATGCGGGAGATTGGCATCGCCAGGTAAGCCTTCTTGCTATGGAGAGCATTAAAAAAATGCAGGATAAGGGCCTGGATGTGGGTCCCGGAGACTTTGCGGAAAACCTTACTACTGAGGGAATTGAACTGGTTTCCTTGCCTATTGGTACCAAACTCAAAATTGGTGAGGATGCTCTGGGAGAGGTAACCCAGATCGGTAAAAAATGCCACAAAAGGTGCGCCATTTACTACCAGGCTGGAGACTGTGTGATGCCCAGAGAAGGGATCTTCATCCGGGTACTCAAAGGTGGTCCGGTTAAAGTTGGTGACAGCATTGAGGTTACGGGGAATGGAAAATGATTTTAGGAAGCAGAGGGTCGGTTTTTTTGCTTATAGAGAACGGAGAACAGTGATGGGGTGGTAGAGTTGAAAATTGCTATATTGACCGCCAGTGATAAGGGATCAAGAGGTGAGCGGGAGGATCGCAGCGCTCAGGTGATTAAAGAATTGGTCGCCCAAATCGGCGGAGAGGTTGTTGCCTATGATGTGGTGCCTGATGAAAGGGAGATCCTCGCGACCAAAATGAAAGAATATGCCGATCAAATATCTGTAGACTTGATCTTGACATCAGGGGGTACAGGACTTTCCCCCAGGGATGTGACCCCGGAGGCAACCATAGATGTGGTAGAACGGCTTGTTCCCGGGATTGCTGAGGCGATGCGTCTGACAGGACTAGAGAAAACACCCCATGCTATGCTTTCCAGAGCTGTAGCTGGGAGTCGTGGAAAGACATTGATCATCAATCTTCCCGGGAGTCCCCGGGCCGTTAGGGAAAACCTGGAGACGGTATTACCCGCCATTCCTCATGCCCTGGAAATTCTACAGGGTCGGGGTGGAGAATGTGCCCGACCAGAAGAAAATAAACATTAAATCCAAAACCCGGATCTGGGAAGTGTTCATAAACATAAATATTTTTTATAGGCAGGAAATAACGGAGCGCTAGCGAATATATAGCAAGTAGGGAATTATTATGTTTCTCCGAACCTGGTAACCTCAATCTTACCAGGTATGGGTACCAGGTCGATAGGTTTGGCGGGAAACGGCTAGGCCTCCCATTTCGGAAAGGAGAACCAATAAGTATCAGTGGAATAGGTTGGGAGGCCGGTTTGTAACTAAAACGGCCTCCCTTGTTATTTTATGTACAAGCGAATAGGTGTTTTGAGGCAGGTAAGTCACACCATCTTAACTGGTTCTTGCGGGGGTGGTTGGCAATATTGTCTCAAGAAGACCCTTTGAGCTGCCTACTCAAACTGGCAATTAGTAAGGTGGGGGTGAATGGCCAGAGGTATAGTCAGACTATACCTCTTTTTTTTCGTGAAGGAGTGATTGCTTGTGATATAACGACACGATGCAGTTAAGAGCTATGATTATAATGCAATATATCGAACTGTGGCTGGATGATGTTTTTACAGGAACTTTTGATCTTGACATTTTTTTCGCAAAGGTGTAGTTAGCTATTTGTAGGGATCTGACCAAGTTTATATTGGACTGCTAAAAATTAAAATAGCAAGTCTATTGGTTTGAAATGACAGTATTTATATTACAAGGGGGTGTGATGTAAAATGGAAACTGTTGATTTATCAGCGACGCTGTCTACAGCTAAGGAATGGAAGGAGAAACTGCAGGCAGCAGGGATTGATCTCAGCAGTTGCTACCAGTGCGGCAAATGTACTGCCGGCTGTCCCATGGCTTCTGCAATGGATTATTCTCCGCGACAGACAGTTAGACTGCTGCAGTTGGGTATGGCCGATACGGCATTGCGATCGCGCACCATCTGGCTGTGTGCTTCCTGCGAGACCTGCGCTACCCGCTGTCCACGTGATGTCGATGTCGCCAAAATGATGGATATACTCCGCATTGAGGCAGACCGTGCTGGTGTTGCAGCTGTTCCTAGTGTGCCCATTTTTCATAAGACCTTTTTAGAGTCTGTGGAAAACCACGGTCGTGTATATGAAATGGAATTGATGATGAAGTTTAATATGCGGACACGGAAATTGTTTAATAATGCCGACTTAGGACCCAAGATGATGCAAAAGGGAAAACTACACTTTCTCGCTCCGAAAGTGGATGATGGGGGTGCAGTGAGGAAGATCTTTGCAAGAGTACGGGAGAGGAGGGACGGTTAATTATGAAAATTGCCTATTACCCCGGTTGTTCACTGGATACCACCGGTATTGAATTCAGGCTTTCCACCGCTTACTGTGCGAGTAAATTGAATCTTGATTTATGGGAACTGCCCGGTTGGAACTGCTGTGGTGCTAGTTCGGCTCATTCTAAGGATCATTTATTATCCCTGGCCTTACCTGCCCGTAATCTGGCCTTAGCTGAAAAGGAGGGCCTGGACATGGCAGTGCCTTGTGCTGCCTGTTACAGCCGATTCAAAACTGTGGAGGCAGAAGTGCGGCAGGATGAAAAGGTGCAGCAGCAGGTAGCCCATGCTATTGATATGGACTATAAGGCTACCAACAATACCCGCTCCCTCCTGGAGGTTTTTGCCGGTGGAGTGGGTTTGGAACAAATTGAGTCCAGTGTTACCAAACCCCTAACAGGGTTGAAAGTTGCTTGTTATTACGGGTGTTATCTAGTGCGTCCACCGAAATTGGGACACTTCGACCGGGCAGAGGATCCCCAGAGTATGGATAACATTATTTCCAGTTTAGGGGGTACACCGGTAGACTGGCCACATAAAACCGAGTGCTGCGGTGCAGGGATGATCACCCTTTCACCAAATGACGGGTTACCGTTGTCATATGAAATACTGCGTGTTGCCGAAATCTGTGGGGCGGAGTGCCTGGTGACGGCATGTCCAATGTGCTTGATGAACCTTGACCTTCACCAGGAGACGATCAATAAAAAATTAAAAGCCAATTTTAATTTGCCAGTTTTTTATTTCACCGAATTGATGGCTTTAGCTATGGGAGCAAGCCCAAAGGAGATCGGTTTGAACCGGCATTTTGTAAATCCAATGCCGCTGGTAGAGAAGATTGGGAGAAGAGAAACAGCATAAAAGGGGGTAAAGAGCTTAGTGAAGAAAATAGGCGTTTTTGTCTGCCACTGTGGTTCTAATATTGCAGGTACGGTGGACTGTCACTGGGTTGCACAGGAAGCTAAAAAATTTCCCCATGTGGCCTTTTCCACCGATTATCAATATGTATGTTCTGAGCCTGGCCAGGAAGTGATCAAACAAGCGGTAAAGGAGCATGACCTGGACCGGATTGTAGTGGCCTCCTGCTCTCCCCGTATGCATGAGGAGACTTTCCGTAAATGCTTGGCAGATGCAGGTGGCAACCCTTATCTGATGGTGATGACCAACCTTAGGGAGCAGGTCTCCTGGGTGCATGCCAAGGACAAGGAACAGGCAACACAGAAGGCCCTGGACCTGGTGCGGGCGGCTGTGTATAAGGTGGCTCATGTTGTTCCCTTGAAAGAAGATTATATTCCCATTGAAAAGAAGGCTCTTGTCATCGGTGGGGGTATTGCCGGGATGCAGGCGGCCCTGGATATCGCTGACGCGGGTTACCAGGTGACACTTGTTGAAAGGGAGGCTACAATTGGGGGAAGGATGGCTCAACTGGACAAGACCTTCCCCACCCTTGATTGTTCGGCCTGAATTAGCACCCCCAAGATGAGTGCTGTGGCACAGCACCCTAACGTTAATTTAATGACTTATTGTGAAGTTGAGGAAGTTTCCGGTTATATCGGTAACTTTGATGTCAAGATCCGGCAAAAGGCCAAATATGTGAATTATGACCTCTGCACCGGGTGTGGCGTCTGTATTGAGAAATGCCCCAACAAACGGATTACGAGTGAGTTTGATGAGGGGATGGGAAAAAGGACTGCTATCTACAAGCCGTTTGCCCAGGCGGTGCCCAATAAGCCGATTATCGATCCAGAGCATTGTCGGAAGCTGACCAAGGATAGATGTGGCATCTGCGCCAAGAACTGTCCTCGGGAGGCCATTGATTTTGAGGACAAGGATAAGATCATTGAGGATCGCTTTGGTGCGGTTGTTGTGGGTACCGGATTTGATCTCTGGGACTGGAAGGAGTCATACGGTGAATATGGATATGGCAAATACCCGGATGTGATCACAGGCCTTCAGTTCGAGAGGTTGGTGAACGCATCAGGTCCCACCGGAGGCAAGATCTTAAGACCATCTGATGGGAAAGAGCCGAAAACAGTAGTCTTTATCAAGTGTGTGGGCTCCCGGGATGATACCAAAGGGAAGAAGTACTGCTCACGCGCTTGTTGTATGTATACGGCAAAACATGCCCACCAGGTACTGGAGAAGATCGAAGATGGCCAAGCTATTGTTTTCTACATGGATGTCCGGACGCCAGGGAAGGCTTACGACGAGTTTTACCAGCGGACTGTCCATGAAGGCGCCCAGTACCTGCGGGGGCGTGTATCCCGAATTTTCCAACTGGGGGACAAGTTAGTGGTCTATGGTGAAGACTCTCTATTGGGGCGCCAGGTAAAGGTGAATGCAGATATGGTGGTACTGGCAACAGCTATGGTACCCAGCCATGATTCGGGTCGCGTCGGTCAGTTGTTTGGACTATCAACAGATAGTGATGGTTGGTTCCAGGAGGCCCACCCGAAGCTGAAACCTGTGGAAACCTTTACAGGGGGTGTTTTCCTGGCGGGGACATGCCAGGGCCCGAAGGACATTCCTGATACTGTGGCCCAGGCCAGCGCTGCGGCAGCCAAGGTGGCAGTGCTCTTTTCCAGGGATGAAATGGCTACCAGCCCTCTGATCACTGGTGTGAATGAGCAGGTTTGTTCAGGCTGTGGCCTCTGTGTTTCCATCTGTCCATATAAGGCCATTGAACTCAAGACTATCGAGGACAGGGCCCGGGGCAAACGGCAGGTGGCTGCTGTTAACAGCGGCCTTTGCCAGGGTTGTGGAGCCTGTACGGTGGCCTGCCGTGCCGGTGCACTTGACTTAAAAGGATTTACTAATGAGCAAATATTGGCGGAGGTGGATGCCCTGTGTCTGTAAACACCAAGATTGTTGCTTTTTGCTGCAACTGGTGTGCTTATGCTGGTGCTGACCTGGCCGGTTTGAACCGCATGCAGTATCCGCCGGATGTGCGTATCATCCGGGTTCCCTGTTCCGGGCGGATCAACCCCCAATTTGTCTTCAAGGCTTTTCAAAAGGGAGCCGATGGGGTACTGGTGGCCGGGTGACACCCGGGTGACTGCTACTATGTTAGTGGCAATTATTTCGCAAGACGGCGTTTTTCTTTAGTGACGAGGATGATGGAATATCTCGGGTTGGATCCCGACCGTTTAATGGTGAAATGGGTCTCCGGATCCGAGGCTCAGAAGTTTGCGGACACCGTAAAGGAATTGACGGAAAATGTTCGCTCTCTAGGGCCTAACAGAAAGTTGAGGGAGCAATATGAATGAGATAACCAGGTTGATGCAAGCGAAAGCAAAGGAACTGCTAGAGAAGGGTGAGGTTAAAAGAGTC
>CALGIY010000103.1 GCA_937914965.1 uncultured Thermoanaerobacteraceae bacterium
ATTCTTTTTTCAGCAGATTTGATATTTGCCACTCTGTCACCCCCTTGCACAATAAAATTGAGCCATCTATGATGCTACCATGATTAAACGCGATTTGCAAGATCAGATTTTTTATCCCTTTCTGGCGAGCTAGTGATATTTTACCACAAGTTGGAATATTATTTGTCAGACAGCCAGTTAAGGGGGAAGATATTGTGTACCACGGATTCAAACAAAAATCGCAGTTAAAGCAGCGCATCTCGGCCTTAATTCTGTCCTTTGTCTGCCTGTTCGGTGTAGGAATGGGAGATTTATCCTATACAAAACTGCTGGAGTCTGGATTGGGAGGGGGATACAACCAAACCCAAGAGAGGTCGTTTGTTAGTGGGGTGTTTAGTTTTCTGTGCGGGGTCGATCCTACCGACCTTCCCGGTGTCCTGGGAAAGGGTTTGCCGTTCAGTGTTACCGAGGGAAAGGCTGCGGCGGCTAGTGCCGAGGTTTCTGTAAAGCAGCCTGTGGAAAGCCCACTGCACCTGGAAAAGCCTTCTTTGGAAGAGGAGTTGGCGAGCAAGCCTGTTACAGCGGCTCTCTATCACACCCATAATGCTGAAACCTATATTCCTCTCGATAACAAGAGTAAAGTGGAAGGGAAAAATGCGGGAATCACTTTAGTGGGGGAGGAAATTGTGAAAACGCTCTCCGAGCATGGGATTCATACGGTACATGACCTGACCATCCACGACTACCCGGATTTTCCCACTTCCTATATAAAATCCAAGAGCACTGCTAATCGACTGCTCCAGGAACACTCTGAATTAAAGGTGTTGATTGACATTCACCGGGATGCCGGGATTTCAAAAAAGCAGACAGTTATGGTCGATGGACAGGAAGCGGCGAAGATCCTGTTTATGATTGGAAATGGACAGCGCATTTCCAACCCTCACTGGAGGGAAAACTATGCTTTTGCCCGCCAGGTGGCCAATCGCCTGCAAGAGAAGTACCCAGGCATTGTCAAAGCTGTGCGCTTAACAGATGGCGGCTACAATCAGAATCTCTCCCCACGGTCAATTCTGGTGGAGATTGGCAGCGACAAAAACACCCTTGATGAAGCACTGCTCTCCGGCCGCTGTCTGGGGGTTGTCCTGGCGGAACTGCTTCAAGAGGATGAATCATAACAATTTAGTTGTATACAGCCTCTCTCTGATGGTAAAAATATCTTTAATACCACTAGGGAGGGTTAAAGATGGGCCGTGTTTTTCGCTTTCTGACAGTTACAATAATTCTCCTGATTATGGCCGGGGGAATTTATCTTACAGACCACAACATGAGGCAGCTTCAGGGGAGGGAGCAAGCACATCTTTCTATCGATAGAAAGGCTCTTTTCTTCTATGTTAAAAAGGTTAATGAACAATTTCACACCAAGTCCGGTGTTCTGCATACATGGTGTGATAGTGTTCTTGAGACTTCCGCTGATCTGATTAGCAGTGCTCAGGAAATGATAGAAAAGCGGTTGACAGGGAAGCCGTAGATCATCCTTATTTGCC
>CALGIY010000104.1 GCA_937914965.1 uncultured Thermoanaerobacteraceae bacterium
GGTACTGGGGAAACCCATGTGGATATTGTTATCGAACGTCTTCACCAAAAGTTCGGAGTCGAAGTTACTTCCAAAACACCCAGCGTTCCCTACCGGGAGACGATCCGGGGGACTGTTCAGCAGGAAGGTAAGTACAAAAAACAGACCGGTGGGCGAGGCCAATACGGCCATGTCTGGTTAACTCTAGAACCGAATCAGAATCCAGATGAAGAGTTTACCTTTGAAGAAAAGGTTTTCGGTGGTGCCGTTCCCAGGCAGTACTTTGCTGCTGTGGAAAAGGGCCTACGAGAGTCGATCGTAGAAGGTATTCTGGCGGGGTGCCCGGTCATCGGTGTCAAGGCCACTCTTTATGATGGCTCATATCACCCTGTCGACTCCTCGGAAATGGCTTTTAAGATCGCTGCCTCTATGGCTTTTAAAAAGGGAATGGAGAAGGCTGACCCGGTGATCTTGGAACCAATCATGAATATGGAAGTCACTGTTCCCGAGCAATTCATGGGAGACATCATGGGTGATCTCAACGGGAAACGAGGCCGGATCATGGGTATGGAACCACAGGAAGGTGGCATTCAGGTAATCAATGCCCAGGTCCCCCTTTCTGAGATGCAGGATTACGCCATTGCATTGAAGTCAATCACCCAGGGGCGCGGTTCATTTAAGATGGAATTTGCCAGTTACGAAGAGGTTCCTGCCCGGTTAGCTGAGGAAATTATCGAAAAGCGCAAGGCGGAACTGGAGAAGGAATAAACAAAGATTAACAGGGGCTGCCTCAATAATGGGACAGCCCTTTTTTATTGGTGCCAGGTTTGCTTTATTGCTTTATTTCATGCTATCCGGGGCCATGTTTACTCTAACCCAAACATAACCGATAAAAAGTATTTCAAAAAGCGATTGACATGCAAATAATTGTGGACTATTATTGTCCATAATGAGGATGATGTTACTATGGAAATAATAAGACGAAATACAGATTACAGTATTAGGGCGCTGGTACACTTGGCTCTCAATCCCGATATAGAAGTAACAGCAGGGGAAATTGCCGAGGAACAGGATGTGCCCCTTGAATACCTGCAGAAAATCTTGCAGAAGTTAACTCGCGGAGGTTTTGTTAATGCGCACAGAGGTGCTTACGGGGGGTTTTACCTGGCTAGGGAACCTAAAGATATCAATCTTCTAGAGGTCATTGAGACCATGCAAGGCAAATTGGCGATGAATAAGTGTTTTCTAGGCAAAGATGGCTGCCCTCGGGCCCCAAAGTGTGTCCTCAAGTATAATTGGCTGCAGTTGGAACAAACAATCACCAGTCATCTAAGTCAGATTACCCTACAGGACCTGGTGGAGCAGGTCAAGGAAGGTGGTTTACCGAAAGGTGGTGGTTAATAGCGAGGTTATTTAGTTATAGCTTGGGTTTTTTTTGCTGCTTAAAGTGGACAAAAAACATCTTGAAAAAGTTATTTTTTATTGTTTAATGTGGAGGAAAATCATCTAGTATAGTAAATATGAGGAGGGAGAATATGTTTTGTTATCAGTGTGAACAGACAGCGGGAGGGACCGGCTGCACCAAATCGGGTGCATGTGGAAAAAACCCGGATATTGCCAGTATCCAGGACACGCTTATTATCGCTTTGAAAGGGGTAGCGGCTTATGCTTATCACGCCAGAGAACTTGGCGCTCATGATGAACAGGTAGATGCCTTTTTTGCTGATGCGCTGTTTTCGACGCTGACCAATGTCAATTTTAATCTGGACAGCCATATCAAACTGCTGCTCAAGGCAGGGGAAATAAATCTCCGGGCCATGGAACTGTTGGATAAGGCGAATGTAGAACGCTTTGGGGAGATGGAACCGACAAAGGTACAGGTGGGCACGAAAAAGGGGCCAGGTATTCTTGTGACCGGACATGATTTTCTTGACCTGTACGAGTTACTAAAGCAGTCAGAAGGCAAGGGAGTCAATGTCTATACCCATGGAGAGATGCTACCGGCACTGGCCTACCACGAATTGAAGAAGTTTCCGCACCTGGTGGGCAACTTCGGTACCGCTTGGCAGAACCAGAAAAAAGAGTTTGAAGAGTTCTCCGGCGCCATCCTGGGAACCACGAACTGTGTCCTGTTGCCCAGGGCATCTTACAGAGACCGCATGTTCACCTGTGGTATCGCGGATCTTCCGGACGTCATACATATCGATAACCGTGACTTTACCCCGGTAATCGAGAAGGCTCTGTCCCTGCCACCGCTTCCAGAGGACATTGGGCCTACAACCATGACCGGTTTCCACCACCAGGCTGTTCTCAAAATTGCTGATCAGGTTATCGAAGCAGTAAAGTCAGGTAAGATTCG
>CALGIY010000105.1 GCA_937914965.1 uncultured Thermoanaerobacteraceae bacterium
GCACTGTAGGTATCCTTCATATCAATGCTCATAATCCGGTAGGTATCTATCCCTGTTACTTGCTGAAATACCCTATCAGGTATGATTATATAGGGAGCATCATCTGCCCCCAACCAAAACCCATCTTTCTCCGGCAGTGTTTCCGTGATCCCGGCCACTGTGAATTCCTGGTCAACATATTGCTCCCAGTACTTATCATACTGGTGGATGAGATTCCAGTTATCCAAGGATTCTTCATAACCCTTACGGGGGTAAGTGATCCTGATGGTGTCCCCAACTTTGATCTTGAGAGTCGGCTCCATTTGCATATACCCTTCGCCCCTGCATGTTCCTTCTTTATTGACCTTAGGAATATGGATAACAGCAAGCGGCCTAGAAGCATTTTCACCTGCCAGCTGCTCTTTTTGTACCAAATCCCTGCTGAAAGACTTCCAATCTGCCTCAGACAAGCCCATAACCGTGCTCCTGATCACAACCTCATCATCGCTGTCACCAGGGAAAGCAAATCCCATTTTGTCTTCAGGTCCTGTTACCATATCTTCTGGTTCTTGATCAAATTCTGACAGACTTTTATTCATCTCTTTGATGTAAAGCTTTCCATACTCTCCATTTAACTGGCTTTTTGCAACTTTCATTCGGGAATACAGAAGCTGCGTAGCAGTAACCTTTTTGACGGAAGGCAGGTCTTTAAACTCAGCTGTCTGCTCCCCTGTATAGCCAACCATCATCGGTACCGAATTATTAACATTCAAACGAAATTCATCATTCTCTCTGGGGTTTTTATCTGCATAAAAGAGATCTTGTTCGCGGTCAAACATCTCCAGTGTAAAAGCATTCACCATAAACAATATGCATCCAATGGACATGGCAATCATAGTAAAAAAAAGCGCCTTTTTGTTTCGCTTTAAATTCTTAACAGTAATTTTCTTCGTTATATCCAGCAGTCCCTCCAGGCGGCCCTCCTGAGCATTAAAGAGTATTCTTTCATCCTGGGTGCTGCGGTTGATGGCTTCTAGCGGAGATATGCGGGTAGCCATCCATGCCACCCGGATTCCGGCTGCCAGCACTGCTCCCAGAGCAGTCAAAACAGCTAATATGATCGAAAGGCCAGACAGCACAATAATGTCCAGGGACACATTATCAAACGTTTCCACAGCATCGAAAATAAATACATCAGTCGCAGCCCCCTTAAATAACTGAATAAAAGCCGCCCCGCTTGCTATGCCCAGCTCAGCTCCGATTACATAGATTACAGCAATTTCACAGAGTATGATATAAACAATCTGGCGGGAAGTTGCGCCAACAGCCCTCATCATGCCATAATCCTGAATCCTTCTTAAAACTGAGATACTGTAAACACTAAAGACCACCATCCCGGCTACCAGCATGAGCATCAGAGAAATTTTGACCAACTCCCAGTCAACATTACCGGCCTGCCCCATAGCTGACAGCAGCATGTCATTGGGCTGGATATTTTCCTTGCTGTTGGTCTCCAAGCCCATTTCTTGAGCAAGTTTATTGGTCTCTTCTTTTATTTTGACACCCCGCTTAAACTCCACCAGGGCACTAAGATGCCCATCTCTTTCTGATAAGACTCCTTTATCCATGGATACAAAAGCTTCCAGCTGGCCGCTTGATTGCTCAGCCATGCGATCTTTGATAATTCCTACCACAGTGTAGTTCCGTTTTTCGCCCTTTTCCTCCAGGTTTATTTCCAGTGTCTGCCCCAATTCATGCGGCAGTCCTAACTGGTCCAAAACCCAGCCTTCTATAGCAATTTCATCTGTTTGTGTGGAAAATTTACCTTCCTTTATCTGAGTGCTTTCCATATATAAAATACTGCTGTCCGCTGCCAGCAGATTTACTGCCAATCCTTGAGGGCTTTTCCAGGAATCATAGTAGGCAAGACCAGCTGTCTTCTCTACATTCTGGTATTCTTTTGCTTTTTCCAGCTGCTCTGCATCAATTTCATGGTATGCTACATGCTGTGCACCCTCGTAGTTTTTTGTGTGCATCACCTGCGAGTTTTTAGAGCTCTCGTTCAGCGAACCAACAGCCACAATGAGAAAAACGCTGAGGGTAATACTTAGAATCATAGCTATCGATCTCTGCGGGTACTTTTTTATATATTGGCAGGCTATTTTGATATAGGTCTGCAAGCGGCTCCCCCCTGACGAATGATCTTTCCATCCTCAATCCTTACAATGCGGTCAGCCATCTGAGCTAAGCTTTCATCATGGGTAATCATGACCAGAGTCTGGTGATACTTTTTCACCGACTGTTTTAATAGATTCACAACTTCCAGGCTGGATTTGGAGTCAAGATTTCCGGTAGGCTCATCCGCCAGAATAATAGAGGGACGGGTTGCCAAGGCTCTGGCAATAGCAACCCGCTGCTGCTGTCCACCTGAAAGCTGATTTGGCAAAGCTTTTCGCTTGTTATAAATATTCAGTGTCTCCATCAAGTCACCAACATAATCCTTATCTACGGCTTTGGCGTCCAATTCCATCGGCAGGCATATGTTTTCCCAAACATTCAGCACCGGAATCAGATTATAGGCTTGAAAAACAAAACCAACCTTCCTGCGCCTAAAGATGGTTAAATTATTATTGTTCATGGCATAGATATCCTTGTGATCAATAAAAACCTTTCCCTCTGTAGGCCTGTCTAACCCGCCCATCATATGGAGTAAAGTGGTTTTACCTGAACCAGAGCTGCCAACAACGGTCAAAAATTCTCCTTCTTCTACCGACAAATCAATCCCATCAACAGCTCTTACCAAGTTACTGCCGCTCCCATAAATCTTTTTCAATGCTTTGGTTTCCAGTATGATCATCAATCAATTCACTCCCTTTAGTCTTAGAATACCATCCGCAGCTTACAATCAGCTTTAATTTTCCTTAACGTTTTGTAAGCTTATATCAGCAGATAATCAAAGCAGGCCAGTTATCGCAGCCCCCATTATCGATACCCTTCTTTTTCATTACCTTTTACTGCTCGACTCAGTCATTGATGTAAACCAAGGCGATTTATTTCAGAACTGGTTTAAGGAACCAGGGTTCAGGGTAAGCTTTCTGGTAAACTAGAGTAAAAATGAGTACGGGAGGTACACTCATGAGTTACCTTGAGCTTTATAAAACTGGAGAGTTGGCTCAACGGATTACCGAACTAAAAGAATTACTGGAACCCTGCAGGCTCTGCCCCAGAGAATGCGGTGCATCCAGGATCTCTGGGGAGCGAGGTGAGTGTGGGGCCGGGCAAGAGGCAGAGATATCGGGTTTTGGGCCGCACTTTGGCGAAGAACCCCCTCTTGTGGGAAAAGGAGGCTCTGGGACGATCTTTTTTGCCTTTTGCAGTTTGCGCTGTGTCTTCTGCCAAAACTTCGAGATCAGCAGGGGGAAAGACAAATACAGTGTGAAAACTGTTGAATTGGCGGAAATCATGCTCGAACTCCAGGAGCGGGGCTGTGTAAACATCAATTTGGTAACCCCAACCCACTATATCCCGCAAATTCTGGATGCCCTGCTGGCTGCCTGTGAGCGCGGCCTAAAACTGCCGTTGGTCTACAACTGCAGTGGATATGAGAGGCTGGAAATCCTGCGCAAACTGGATCAAATTGTAGACATCTACCTGCCGGACATCAAATATGCCAATGAAGAGATCGCACTTAAGTACTCCCGGATCTCTGACTACCCTCGGGTTGCAAAAGAAGCGGTCAAAGAGATGCACCATCAGGTGGGAGACCTGGTGCTGGATAAAAAAGGTGCAGCTGTAAAAGGACTGCTCATACGACACCTGGTCATGCCAGGTGGCTTGGCCGGCACAGCAGAACTGATGAAATTCATAGCTCAGGATGTTTCCCCCAACTCCTGGATCAACATCATGGACCAGTACTACCCCACCTACCTCGCCCACCGCTACCCTGAAATCAGCAGAAGAATCACCCGCAAAGAGTTCCTGGGAGCCTTGGCCGCAGCAGAAGAAGCCAGCCCTGATTTTCAGTTGGTGTAGATAGGATGATGACGGCAGCCTCTAGGCTTTTGTAATAAGACAGATAAATTTCTGGATTAATTGTTCGGTACTTCAAAGCGTATTTGTGGTGGAGTATTTTCATGATTTGACAACAAAGAAAAAACCTCAAGAGAACAATTGTTGTAAAATATGAAATACCAAATAACAACTTATAACGACATTATTCCCTATAATCTCTCACTTTAAATGGCAGGCAATATATGCATGATGGAGAATAAAAAGGAACAGAAGGGTGCTAATGTAAAAGAACTCGGTTATGTTTTTGTAGAACAAATAACAAGATTTCTATGAATTCTGATTGAATATTACATTTTTCAGACATAAAAAGTATTTCCCAAGTCCCTTCGATAACAGATAAAAAGAAAGGAGGTGCTGGTAGTAAAATACCCTAGGCAAACTACCATGTTTGAACAATAACTGTTTACCGAGGTCAGATACCGCTGAAAATATTAATAGGAGGTGCTTTTTGTGAAAAAAATATTAAAAATATTTATTTGCTTGGCTTTGTGTCTAGGCTTGTTAATTTCGAACAATTCTATGATATTTGCGGCAGACAGTAAGACTACGGATCCAAAAGGGGCTACAATCATTTCTGAGAATCTGAGAAACTATTCTAAGGATACCGGTATACCTCTATCGGAACTCGAAGAGCTTCAAAATAAACCTGGTGTGGACATTGATAAATTCATAACAGATTACACAACAGCAACTGACTTCTCCGATGTAGTAATAAATTCAGGTGGCTCAGGTGATCGTAAAATGACTAAAGCACAGTTTAATAATTTAAAAAGTAAGTCTTTAAAAGGGAACATACTATTATCAGCTGATCAATCTCATTATGGTGTGAACCATGGTCATGCAGGAATAGTAACCACTCAAGGGGAGAAGACTGTTGAAGCTTTAGGACCTGGCGTATTAAGCAAAGAATGCGTAATGTCAGGTTGGTGGAGTGAGATGTATACAGCTAAAGTACTTTATCATAAAACGTGTACAAATGCTCAGCAATTAGGTGTAGCAAATTATGCATACAATCACCTTCGCGGAAAAACCTATAAAGCAATTCCCAAGGTAACTGAAAGTAAATTAAACTGTGCTACACTCGTTTGGCAGGCTTACAAAAGTCAGGGCATCACGCTAAAAAAGGTCTGGTTGATTGGGGTTGGAGATACCTGTTTTCCCAAACAGTTGCTTCAAGATACATCTTTGTCCTGTAAATTGAGTATAAACTGGTAGAAAATAAACTATAAATGTTGCACTGGGGGCTGAAATAGTTCCCGGTGCAACATTATAAAATGATAATGGAGTGCTGATTGTGAAGAAAACAATGATATTATTTTGCTTTTTATTCA
>CALGIY010000106.1 GCA_937914965.1 uncultured Thermoanaerobacteraceae bacterium
AATATGTAAACCAAATGGGATTTCTGATTTTGGCTTAAGGGCAGCATCAGAGCGCCTTTATTTTTATGCTGAGACCGATTTGCACGGCATCTGCCGGGCTATTGAGGATATTTCACCGGTTTTGGTGATTGTTGATTCAATTCAAACTACATTTCATTCCGATCTTCCTATGAACCCCGGGAGCATTGGACAGCTCCGGGAGTGTACAGCAGAATTGGTACGGTTGGCCAAAGTTCGCGGCACAGCTTGTTTTTTGGTGGGTCATGTGACAAAAGAGGGTGCCCTGGCTGGTCCCAGGGTACTGGAACACATGGTAGATGTAGTTCTTTCTTTTGAAGGTGACCGCCACCAGAATCTGCGGCTTTTGCGTGGGGTCAAGAACCGTTTCGGTGCAACAGATGAAGTGGCTGTTTTTGCTATGGATGAGCATGGGCTGAAAGAGGTGAGCAACCCTTCTGCACTCTTTCTAGAGGAGAGGGCAGGGGGGGTCCCTGGTTCTTTGGTAGTGGCAGCCTTGGAGGGTACACGCCCAATACTTGTGGAGATTCAGGCACTGGTCTGCCCTACAGCCTTTGGGTCTCCGCGCCGTGCAGCCACAGGGGTCGATTACAACAGGGTAGTATTAGTAGCTGCAGTATTAGAAAAACGCCTTGGCCTTGCTCTGGCTAACCAGGACATTTACGTAAATGTAGTGGGTGGGCTCAAAGTGGCGGAACCTGCTGCTGATCTGGGTATTGCCCTGGCCTTGGTATCCAGTTATCGCAATATTCCGATTGATCAGGATGCTGTGGTGCTGGGTGAGGTGGGTCTCACTGGCGAGGTTAGGGGTGTCAGTTTTGTGGAACAGCGGGTTAAGGAAGCGGTTCGTTTGGGGTTCCAGCGTGTCCTGGCCCCGATGAGCAGTTTAGAGCTGCGAAATAACTTTCAGGGCCTGGAGATTAAGGGTGTCCGGACGGTGCAGGATGCTCTTGACCAGGTGATTTAAGGTGTTTAGGGGGTTGTGTATTGAGAGAGGAACAAGTACAGGTGCCAAATGAGCCGGTTATGATCAAAGAGGAAAAGATGAAAGAGGAGAAGCCGCCGAAAACAAAGGCTCCCGCGCGGGAAAGCGCCAAAGAAGGACGGGATGACAAAGAGGAAAAAGCTAAGGAAACGCCAGAGGAAAAGAACGATGGTATGCTTAGTGCTCTCAAACTAGTAGCCCCAGGAACAATGCTGAGAGAGGGACTGGACAGTGTTCTCAGAGCAAAAACCGGGGCATTGATTGTCATCGCTGACAGTGCAGAGGCACTAGACCTGGTTGAGGGTGGATTTTACCTTGATGTAGAATATCGGCCTCCCGGTCTTTACGAACTGGCGAAAATGGATGGAGCCATAGTTCTCAGCCGTGATGCCAGGAAGATTCTTTATGCCAATGCCCAGTTGATCCCTGACCCGTCTGTTCCTTCGGTGGAAACAGGGATCAGGCACCGGACCGCAGAGAGGACAGCACGCCAGACAGGGGCACTGGTTATTGCCATTTCCCAGAGGCGTGGGGTGATCACTCTTTACCGGGGTGCCAATCGGTACAGCCTGCAGGATATCGGTGTTATCCTCTCTAAAGCAAACCAGGCGGTACAGACTCTGGAGAAATATAAGCGCGTTTTGGATAAAGCGCTGGTGAACCTGACTGCTCTAGAGTTTGAGGATCTGGTTACTGTTTACGATGTGGTACGGGTAGTACAGAGAGGCGAAATGGTACTGAGGATCGACCATGAGCTGAAAAATTACATCAGTGAACTGGGAACTGAAGGGCGCCTGATCATCATGCAGGTAGAGGAACTAGTTGCCAATGTTCGGGATGAACTCCTCTACGTTATTCATGATTATCTTGAAAGAGGCAGTAAAAAAGATGAAGAGGTAATGCATACTATTGGTAATTGGTCTGCAGATGATCTGCTGGAACTGACCAATATCAGCCGCGTCCTTGGGTGGGGCTCTGCGGCAAGTGTCTTGGATCTTTCCGTTTGCCCGCGCGGATACCGCATTTTACAAAGGATCCCCAGACTCCCGGCACCCATTATTGAAAATCTGATCAAGAAATTTGGAGGCTTGCAGAATGTATTAAAGGCGTCCATTGAAGAACTTGATGATGTAGAGGGCATTGGTGAGGTAAGGGCCCGGGCGATCAGAAACGGGCTGCGTAGACTCCAGGATCAGGTGATGCTGGAAAGATATATGTAAAGCTAAGTTCGGCAACATCAAAAAGGGCAAAAAATGCCCTTTTATTGCGTATGATGTGTTTTTTGATAAAGCCATTCGCCATACTAGGTGAAATTAAAAATCCTCAGTGTGGAAAGCTTGTCATGCTCCTTGAGGAAGACATCATAGAGGTTTACATCAAGCAGATTGCAGAGAGCCGCCATGTAAAAAAGGGTTTTACCTAGTTCTGTCTCCACTATTTCCCGGCAGCTGGGGCAGAGTTCACCATTTAGGTGGCTTCCAAAGTATTCTTTTAGTTCCAGGAGTGAAATTTCGGGTGGGATGCTTTGTTTTTTGGCCTCAACGCTGATGCAGCCACATCCAGTTACTGCTTTAGTGGTAGCTCTATTGGTGCGAGCACATGCTTCCTGGAACTTCGAGAGGACATCAAGAACACTGTGGTGACGGATTAATACTTCTGAGACGGCGTTCTGAAACTCATCACAGATCAGGTCCTTCATTTAAGCAGACCTCCTCACACCTGATGCATTTGTTAACTCAATTATAGTTCCAGCTAACTTGGATTGTCAATGCTGTTCCGCGAGAGAGAAGCACGTCGCTGGGCAAAAACGGCCCATTAGTAGATAAGTGACAGAAGTGTCCTTTAGAGGCTGTACCGGTGCAGTAGCTATGCTTTGAGCCGAACCCCCTATTTTTGACAGACTCTGTTACTTCTGGTATAATGAATTTAATTAAGTAACTCCAGGAGGCCGGAATGATGTTCAAGGTTGGAGATCGTATCGTTCACCCAATGCACGGCGCCGGGGTTGTGGAGAACCTAGAAAAGAGAGGAGAACAAAAGCAGATTTATTTTGTTCTTCGTCTTTCTTCCGGAAATTTAAAGGTGCTCGTTCCAGCTGATAGAACTGACGAAATTGGCGTGCGCCGGGTGATTAAAGAAAACGAAATATCAAGCGTTTTAAAGGTCCTGAAAAAGGATGACCAGGAAAAGATTATTCCCAATTGGAACCACCGCTACCGAGCTAACCTCGAAAAAATCAGGACAGGAAATGTTTTCGCGGTTGCCGAGGTTGTTCGTACATTAATGCGCCAGGATCATAGGAAGGGACTGTCCTCGGGAGAGAAAAGGATGCTCGAAAGCGCCTTCCAGATTCTCAGCAGTGAGCTTGTCTTAGCTGGGGATTTAGACACGGGGGAAGTAGAAACCCTGATCAGAGAGGCTGTTACCGAGGCGGTTGCCGAGGGATAAGGATAGGCGCCTGAAAGCTGCGGGCGCTTTTCTTATATTTTGACAAACTATTCACTTGCTGGTTTTAGCAATGTTGCGTATAATGAGACTAATGTTTAACCAATATAAGGATAATAGCTGAAAAGGAGGTGGAAATGATAGTAAGGAAAATTATCAGGATCATTCTTGGAGTGATGGGAGCAGGAATTGGATTTTCTCTGAGTTACTTGCTCACCAAGATTAGCTTTATTAATGACCTGGCAGTCAGCGCAAGCTACGCCTGGTATACTATTGTCGGTTTGCTGGTGCTGGTTGCTGGATTTGCAGGTTTTATGCTGGCACCCTGGTTAATTGAGGTTACGCAGCGGATTGTTTCGTTATTTGAAAG
>CALGIY010000107.1 GCA_937914965.1 uncultured Thermoanaerobacteraceae bacterium
GACAAAAATCACGACCGTGACGGTCCTTCAAACGATACATCTCAGGGCCATAAACATCCCATCTCCCAGATTCATGCCATAATTCTGCGGGTTGGATGATCGGAAGCAGCAGTTCTACTCCCCCAGCAGAATTCATCTCTTCCCGTATGACTTTCTCAATCTTCTGCACAACCCTATTCCCCAAAGGCAACAGGGTATAAACACCAGCAGCAACCTTTCTCACCATTCCAGAACGCAAGAGAAGTTGGTGGCTGATTGTATCCGCCTCTGCAGGAATCTCCCGCAGGGTTGGGATCAACATTTGAGTTACCCGCATCTACTTTGCTTCCTTTCCTCCAGTATTTGTTTAATCTCTGAGATCAGCGTCTCGACTAATTGATCTTCAGGGATTTTTCCTACTAATTTACCGTATTTAAATAATATACCGCACCCTTTGCCTCCTGCGATTCCCACATCTGCATCTTTTGCCTCCCCGGGTCCATTAACAACACACCCCATAATAGCCACTTTTAAGTCTTCATCTGTAATTGGGAGGCTCTTTTCAACAGCATTAACAATCTTAAAGAGATCCACTTCACAGCGTCCGCAGGTAGGACAGGAAATCAGTTCAATTCCACCAGACTTAAGACCAAGGGTTTTGAGGAACTGCTGACCCACTTTCACCTCTTCGTGGGGTGGGCCAGTCAAAGACACCCGGATGGTGTCCCCAATGCCATCCACCAAAAGACTCCCTATGCCAACAGCTGATTTAATCGTCCCTACCCACGGCCCCCCAGCTTCGGTAACCCCAAGGTGCAGGGGATAGTCTACTTCTTGAGAAAGCAGCCGGTAGGCCTCGATAGTTACAGGAACAGAAGTCGCTTTGACTGATATAACAATGTTGTAAAAGTTTTCACGCTCTAAGAGACGAACATGAGAAAGTGCACTCATCACTAACCCTTTTGCGGTTCTGCCGTACTGTTCAGCAATCTCTGGGTGGAGAGACCCCATGTTCACACCGATACGAATGGGTATCCCCCTGTCCACAGCTGCCCTAATGAGGGACTGAACCCGATCCTGCCCCCCGATATTGCCTGGGTTAATTCGCAGACCATCAACACCGCTTTCCACAGCCATTAGAGCTAGCCGATAATCAAAGTGGATATCAGCAACCAGAGGAATGGAAATTCCCTCTTTTATTTGTTTGAGGGCTCGTGCTGCCTCCTGATCAGACACCGCAACCCGGATAA
>CALGIY010000108.1 GCA_937914965.1 uncultured Thermoanaerobacteraceae bacterium
CACCCTGCAGGCAGTGGGGGTGATGCCCGATAACCAACTTTGCTCCGGCATCCACCAGCCTGTGGGCTGCCTCCTTCTGGACTGCCTCAGGATAATCAGAGTATTCAGTTCCCCAATGCAGGGATACAACAATAACATCCACCTGATCCCGTAGGGATGAAACACTATCGACCAGCTGATCCACATCTAATTTTCTCACACCTGGGAGCTCTGCTTTAGCTTCAAAGGTACGGGGATATTGATATGTCCAGAAAATATCTGCCATCTCTGTAGCTGCAACGAAAGCGACTTTTTGCCCGTTGACTTCCCTGATCACAGGTTGTGCTGCCTCATCGAGGTCCTTTCCTCCACCTACATAATCTATACCCTGTTCTCGCAAAAACTCCAGGGTATCCAATAATGCCGGTGAGTCATAATCAAGGATATGGTTATTTGCTATACTCAGCACATCATACCCTGCCTTTTTCAAAGCTGGAGCACAAGATGGGTCCGCCCGGAACCAGATCCCTTTACCTGGTATTTGTGTTCCTTTTTGAGAAAGAGAACACTCCAGATTGCCAAAGGTAAGATCTGCTTTTTGCAAAAGTGGTGCAACCTGTTTAAAAGGATAAAATGCACCATACTGTGACACAGCATCAGCAACACGGCGAGCTAGCATCACATCCCCATTGGACACCATTGTCCATTCCGGATGCAGTTTTGGCTGCTGCTGGGCTACCTGTTTATCTTGCTGATCACTTACTGGAGGGTGGCTTCCCCACTTATTCCATGCGACTGCAGCCACAGCTGCCAAAATAACGAGGAAAATTGTTAGGCGAAAAATAAAACGCCTTCTCCTCTTCACCTTAAACCTGGCCCTGTTACTTTCAGTATGGTAATAGTGGTCCACAGGAAACCCCCTCATTGATAAAAAATCATACTTCAATTATAACAGATTGTTTCATCAAATAGGGAGATTGTACCAATAGCCACCAAACGTTCTACTAAAACAGAAAAAAGAAGGCCGCACAAAAAACATAGCAAACCTTCTTTACCTGCCGCTTTCCTCCAGGCTGTCCAGGATTTGCAGCAAGGCCTCTTCATCGGGTAGATCCAGTACCCCATCCTGTGCTTTCCTGCGCATGTCTTTGGGGAGGCTGTTGACCCTTATTTTCGTTACCCGCACAATCTCACCATTTACTCCAGCAGGTCCCCGGATCACAGCCACAAACCCGCCCTTCTCTCCTAAATGGGTAACCCTAGAGCACTTTGGGCAGATACTCTCCAGGGTCCGGGAAACAATTACTTGGTCATTTTCGTAACGAGATCGCCATCCCTCTTGACTAGAGTATACTTCGCGCAGGTCATGAAGAGTCAGTACCTTTAGCGCTAGAGGGGTCGCTTCACTACAGTTCTGGTGTTTGCACAAGATGTAGTCTGTTTTGACCAGGATTTTCATCTGGTCGGGGAAAGGGCGACTGGCAGCAGCATACTGCTGCAGGTAATAACCACCTGCAGCAACAACGACCAAAAAGACATAAAATAGGAGGCGGTAATATTTCTTACGGAACATAATTAACCCATCCTTCAATAGTTCTTATTTATAAATATTACCATTACCCCCGTATTTATGTATTATCTTTTTAAATAAATTAACTTCCTTCTTCGATCTCCTGGATTACTTCATCGGGAATATCAAAATTGGCATAGACATGCTGAGCATCATCATGGTCTTCGAGGACATCAAGAAGATTTAAGATCTTTTCGGCGGTTTCTCTGTCAGTTACAGGAACTGTAGAGTTGGGTACCATTGTAATCTCGGCAGATGTACAGTTGATCCCTTTATCTGCAAGCATATCCTTTGTCTTTTCCATCTCCTCAGGCGCTATTACAACCTCTAAAGCATCTTCTTCTTCCAGTACATCCTCAGCGCCCTCCTCGATCAAAGAAAGCATCACCTCTTCAGGATCCTTGGAAAGCCCATCCTTGGATATGATCAGCAGACCTTTCCGGTCAAACATCCAGGCTACACAACCAGCCTCACCAAGGTTGCCCCCATGCCGTGAAAAAATATGTCGAATTTCTGGAGCTGTACGGTTACGGTTGTCGGTCAGTGTCATTAATAAAACAGCTACTCCACCCGCAGCATACCCTTCATAATTAACTTCTTCGTAATTAACTCCTTCCAGTTCTCCAGTAGCCTTTGCAATCAAGCGGTTGATATTATCAACCGGCATATTGGCCTCCCGTGCTCGGGCAATTGCCGTTTTCAAAGCACTGTTAGCTTCAGGGTCGCCGCCCCCGTGGCGTGCTGCCACACAGATCTCTTTACCTAGTTTAGTAAAAACCTTACCGCGCTGCTCATCAACCCTTGCCTTGCGGTGTTTAATATTTGCCCACTTGGAATGCCCAGACATAAGATCACCTCACCATTAATAATCTGGAATCGGCGGTATCCGCCTTTTGTGTTCACTGCGTTTCCTCATCCCTTCGATCTTTTCCTTAATATTCTGAGGGATTTCCCCACCTAAAAGGTAGCGGTCAAGCAGTGTATAGGAAAAACCCATTTCCTCTTCATCAGTTTGATTCTCCCACAGTCCGGCACTGGGAGGTTTTTTGATAATTTTTTCCGGAATATTTAGGTAAGCAGCCAGTTCTAGCACCTGGCTTTTAACAAGATTGCCCAGTGGAATCAGGTCACTCCCACCATCACCGTATTTGGTAAAATACCCTACTGTGATCTCACTTTTATTGCTCCCCCCTGCAACAAGATAATTATAAATGCTGGCATAATAATAAAGAACAATCATACGCAGGCGTGGTTTGATATTAGCCAGGGAAAGCCTAACCTTTGCATCTGAACCATCTCCATCGGTAATATCAAGCAGTTCCAAGAGTTGGTCATAGATCTGGTCCAGCACAATAACCTTGGTTTGCAATTTCAAAGCATCGGCAACCAGTCTGGCATCTTCAATATCCTGCCCCTGACTGTAGCACGGCAAAATCACAGCAAGTGAAGTCTCTGGGAATGCCCGCTGGCAAAGTGCTCCCACCAGTGCGGAATCTATACCACCGCTCAGACCATAAATAACCCCTTTTGCCCCTGCATCATTAACCCTGCCGCGAATCCATTCTATTAGGTATCGAGCTGCCTCAGGGGTACTCATCTTGTTAGGCATAACGTAAACACCTCATATGAATTTTAGCAGAACGAAGAATTTCCCGCAATTAAAGCCCTCTTTTCTCGCGGTCATACTCCAAAAGAGCATTTTTAACTGCTCCAGTTTTTCCCAGGTGCCTGGCACCGTCTACATTGGAACCAGTTCTACATCCCCCATAACACCCAGTTTATCACCGAGGATTACAACTGCTCCCTGTACACCTCTGATGCTACAAACTTTCTCCAGAACAGGTATGAAATCCTCTTCCTGGTGGACTAAATTTCCCAGTGTAGAAGCAGCGGCATCCGATAGCGCAGCACTGCGGCTGATCACTATCGCTGCGTCTGTGCGGCCGAAACTCAAGGAGGGACCTACAGTAGCAGAGGATGTACAAACCCCACAGCCTTCTGGCCTAGGGAAAAGCCTCAAACCCACTTTTCCGGAAAGGGGAGAATTTCCGGCAAAAATACCAGTTGTGATCGAGTGCCGTGTCTTGAGGTAGATGTCCCCGCCGTTTTCCACGATGACATCTTTTGCTGTACGCTGCAGTTCACGACCAATCACTTCAGCGAACGCCCCGGCAACAGCAGCCATGGGCCCTACACCAGCCCTTCTGGCAGCTGCAGCCATCAACCTGGCTATGCGTGGGGCACCTGACAAAAGACGGTGAGGTAAGAGGGTACTTTGAAAAAGTGGATCCCGCACAATGTACTGCTCCAGGTCATTTCTCAGGCCCATGAGCAGAGTAAGAGCATCCTTTCTCAATCCAGGGCAGAGGCTGTCCTGGTCAACGCTGACCAGTAGATCAGATTCTTTTAATGAAAGGGGGAAGGTAGTCATCCCCTTCCCCTGTACCCACCTGCGGTAAGTTCTTCTGCGGTATTGCATGTCTAGAAACGCACCTCAACTGCCCGGGCCATACAAACATCTAAACAGCTTTCACAAACAATACACTTGGAACCATCGAAGTGCACTTCTTTATCTGGTTCAGTCATAAAAAGAGCACCTGTCGGGCAGAAGGAAGCACAAGCCCCACACTGCAAACAGCGGTCCGGGTTCCAGCAGATGGTTCCACTCAAAGGTGCCACATCTACTCCAATGCTTTTTAGATACTCCAACCCACGGTTGTAATTCTCCGAGTCACCACTCAATTCCAGAACTACATAACCTTCTTTATGCGGGTTGATATCAGCTTTCAAGAAATTAATTACCAGGTCATAATCTTTCACCAGTTTATAAATAATGGGTTGATCAACAATTGCAGAAGAAAAACGCATCACAAATTTATTAGCAACCACAGGAACCCCTCCTATCTGTTATTCTTTTCCTCAAGTGTTTTCATGGTTATACCCGAATCCAGTGAAGGAAGACCATGCACTGGTTCAGTCAGCAGGAAACTCCCCTCGGTAATCCATTCTTTTAGAATTCCAGCTATTTCTCGGGCCTTGGCATAGCTGGAGAGGGGTGTGGTCATTACCTCTTTACCCTGGAGCTTGATAGTTCCAGATCTCAGCTCAGCATAACTAACTCTTCCAAGATTTCCTGGCTCTCTTTCCGGGTAAGCGAAACTGTAATCAATAATCGGTGCATAGATTTCGTCATCAGTTACCGCTGTAAAGCTTAAGATCTCCTCATTCAGAATCGGAATAGGAACACCGATCCCCACTGCCATACTGGCTCCATACCCTAGGTAACTAACACCGCGCAGCCACTCAGAACTCATCTGTTTGAGGTCTCCTATGAGCGCCAGGGTTCCGGCCCCATCAAGTGGTACCTTGTTTTCTCCCCTGGATACAGTAGGGCTGTGCTGTGTACCATGCCAAGCTACATAACCGATTCCCCCACCCAGGAAAATGCGGGTTCCCACCCCGGTGGTTTGATAGCATGGATCGTTTAACAGGGGACTTAACTGGCCTGATGTAGAATAACTGACATTCCCCAAATGCGGGCTGAGCACACCCATATAGGTATAAATGGTCTTATCCGATGTATTTACAGCCGCCCCATAATTCTGATAAGCATTGCGAGGGTTAAAGAGAACGGCATCATTGATTTCTTCAAGGGTGATCCAGGTTTCAATATGCCGGCGAGGGTAGCAGTCGGTTCCATAGCCAGAGGCCTCTAATTTTACTGGTTTTCCTGCCACCAAATCCTCAATTACATGCCCTCCCCCATACAGAAAACGGCCTGGGTAAACACGGTTTTCCGGATCACTTTCAGGGAGAGCTGTTGCCCCAATATAAGCATCAACAGCTGCGATCCCAGCATAAGCTGGAACCCCATTCAGATAAGCCCTGTTCATCTTGATGCGTGGTTTGGCATGACCAAAGTTAAGAAAAGCGCCGCTGGAACACATAGTTCCAAAGGTACCAGTTGTAACTACATCCACTTCCCGGGCTGCCTTTTCTACACCCTTCTCTTTCACAATGTCGATGATCTCTTCCGCAGTAACTACAACAGCCTTGCCCTTTTTGATTTTCTCATTAATCTCGTCATACGATTTCTCTACCACCAACAGCACTGCACCTCCTGAATTTCTCCCTGCTGAAACTAAAAAAAAGACCCCTGAGAGTTGAGGTCCTTTTATCAGCAACCTCTTATCTCCCAGAATTTCATTCTGCGGGAATTGGCACCACGCTCTGCTGTACGCAAAACCGGTTGCCGGGTTTCATTGGGCCCGTCCCTCCACCACTCTGGATAAGAGTAACTTATTCAATTTAAATACTGGCGAATACATTATCACACCTAACCAGGTCTGTCAAGTTATTTTTCTTCTTCTTCCTGGATCGCCTTCTCTACCTTTTCAGTAGTTTCGTTAGACGCACTGCGGAATTCTTTTATAGTTTTACCTAATGATTTCCCGACATCTGGCAGTTTACCGGGCCCAAAGATAATCAGAACAACAGCAAGAACTGCGATTAGCTCCCAAGGGCCAATACTAGGCAAGAAACCAAACACGGCTTTTCCGCCTCCTTTAAGTTGCAGGTCTCATTAAGATTCATTCTCTAGCAATCAATAAAATCCTGCGCCTGATTAAATATTAATTTCCTCTAAAATGATTTTATGGTCCACCAGAGCCAATTCCTTGATGCGGGCATTAAGAATCAAACGCCTGCCAAAAATATCTTCTAACATAATCTCCTGTTCATTAATCTCAACTCGATCCACATTTTCAAACACCTTTTCTTCCTGACCACCCTTGATAAGAAAAGCATGTGCTTCACACATCAGTTTCCAGCCTCCTTCATATTATTAAGATAGGCAACCAACTTGTCTATCAGATGGGGCAGCGGTTCCTGCTGCATCCCAACAATCTCTATCCTGTTCCTGCCGATGGGAAGCAGCAATTTCAGCGCTTGGCTGCTGCTGACAGCTTCGGCCATCGCCGGGGTAACCTCTCCCAGCATAGAGTTCGCTACTAGAATCGACAGGGAACCTGTGACAACATCAACATCCCCAACAGTATATATTATAGCATTTTCCCCTGTTGCTCCCTCATTCGCCCCTGCTTTCAGCATCATCGATGTAGCTACGCTATTGGTTCCCAGAGCAACAATTTCAACTCTCGTGCCCAATACTTTCCTGATTTTTTCTGTGATATGTTTACCTATTCCACCACCCTGCCCATCAATAACGCCGACTTTCATAAATCAGCCTCCCCTGTCCCAGAAACTACTTTTGCCCCTAGTGTCTTTTCCATTTCTTGTAGAGCAAACTCATGTGCCTGTACATCAAACGAAGCAACTGCATCTTTCAGAACCTTCACCTTATAGCGGCGCATCCTGGCATCGGCAGTTGTGTATAAAACGCAGATATTAGTACACACCCCGGTGATCAGCAGTTCTTCGACATCCAGTTCGCGCAGGGTAAGATCCAGGTCAGTACCAAAAAAACCGCTGTACCGTCTCTTGGGTATGATAAATTCACCCTCAAGGGGGGTTAATTCAGCACAGATTTCTCCACCTTCTGTCCCTGCTATGCAGTGAGTAGGAAACATCTCAAACTCGCTGTCAGTACAGGTGTGCTGATCGCAGAGGTAAATAACAGGCCACTTTTCGACTCGAGCTCTTTTAAGAACACTGGCGATGACAGGAATCACACGGCGCCCCGCTTCGCCAACAAAAAGCGAGCCACCTTCTCGCACGAAATCATTCAACATATCAATAATAATTAGGGCTTTGTTGCCCATTTTCACCCCTCCCCTTTTACAAACCTCGGCCTCCCGCTGGTACCCACAGTAATAAATCTTGTCATACATCTATTTTAACATAAAAGAACTTACACAAAGACAGGTTAAAATCCTTCTAAGGCTTACACACCTTTTCATTTTCCACATCTTCCAGGTAGCACCTGAGCACTTCCGCAACTCCCCAGGCTTGGGCAAAACAACCGCGCGGTGTAAAGGGATGGGTACCGTCAAAGATCTCTGATATCGTCCCGATTCCGTGGTCACGCAGGTGATCCTTCATCGGGGCCAAGAGAAGACGTGCAACCACAAGGCTTTCAGGTGAGTAATCAAAAACTTTCCGGTATGCTGTCACAAAGTGGCCCAATAGCCAACTCCAGGCTGTGCCCTGGTGATAGGCTCCGTCCCGCTGGTACTGGTCTCCGAAGTAACGCTCACGGAAGCCAGGATCCCCTGGGGAAAGCGACCTGAGACCGTAAACAGCATAAAGTTCCTCAGATACCCGTTCAACAACGGCCCTAGCACTCTCACGGGACAGAGCCGAGTAGGGCAAACTCACAGCAATAATCTGGTTAGGACGGACACGCTCATCTTTTTTCCCCTCATCAACAACATCATAAAGGCACTGCTTTTCCTTATTCCAAAAAAGAAGAGGGAAATTCTGAGCAACCTTGACCGCTAGTTCACTATACTCGTCCTTTTTACCTAAAATTCCTGTCAGTTCGGACATCAACATGAGAGCATTATACCAGAGAGCATTCACCTCGACAGGCTTTCCCTGCCGGGGAGTGACCACCCAATCCCCGACTTTAGCATCCATCCAGGTAAGCTGGAGGCCCGGCGAACCTGCCAAAATCAATCCATCCTCGTCCATACGAATTTCGAATCTTGTTCCCCTGTGGTAATAATTGATGATTTCTTGCATGGTCGCCCAGAGGTTCTCTTTAACAAAAGAATAATCCTTTGTGTACTCAAGAAACTTTTGAACGGAGAAAAAATACCACAGAGAAGCATCAACAGTGTTATAGAGGGGTTCTCTTCCGGAATCAGTAAACATATTAGGTATCAAACCATCTTTTGCATATTCGGCAAAAGTAACCAGGATCTCTCTGGCTTCCTGGTACCGTTTCGTACAAAGGGTCAGTCCTGGAAGAGCAATCATGGCATCCCTTCCCCAGTCATTAAACCAGGGGTAACCAGCAATGATCGTCTTTTTACCAGTGGAAGCCCTGGAGACAATAAAATCATCAGCTGCCAAAATTAGCTGGCTGGCAAACCCTTCCCGGTATCCTGCCTGCTCAAGAAGCTCCTGCTGCCGCTCTTTTTCCTTTTTCTCATAGATGTGATAATCAAAGCCAGCAATTTTTCGTGTGGAAAGAACAATCGAAAACTCTTCAGACTTCCGGGTTCTAAGTGTAAAGTAGCCCGTTATAAAATGATCCTCGTAACAAGGCAGTCCGCGCTTTTCTTCAAGAGGGTAGTACATACCCCTGTACCAAGATGGTGACTGAGCATACCTGCCCCGGTCACTGGCCAGATAGATGTGCGCGGCTGTTCTAAATGGTTCAATCTCCACCTGTTGGTCATCCAAAAGTTCCTGTTGGAAAGGCCAGTTATTTTCATGAGTCGTATGGTGGTAGTCCCGGCAGTTTACCAACGGGAAAATATATAGCTCTATCTCTTTTTGAAACTCATTGACTACCTGATAATGTACTACAGTTGTGTTCTCCCCATGTACCATAAAAATGGTCTTAATCAGAAAAACATCACCGATCTGATAAGTATAAGTCGGAAATGGGCGGCGTTGAAAACGCTGCAAATAGCGGTAACCTTGCTGGGCATAACCATCTCGTACCATGTTCGTTCCCAGGACAGACTGCTTCCCATTAATATAAATGTCTTCGTCCAGTTTAGCCACTGACAGCCGCCGGTCAACCGGGGGCTGTAGGGATGCCAGCAGCAGACCGTGATAACGGCGAGTGTTTAACCCGATAATCGTAGAAGAAGCAAAGCCTCCAAGGCCGTTTGTTAATAACCACTCTTTTCTGAGACATCTTTCAGAGTTAAGCTCGTCTTTACCAAAACAATAATCCATCTTGCCACCACCAAATTCGCTTTACCGCTATTATTCCGCAGACCCGTCAATATAATTACCTGTAGGTGGCAACGTGGTGGCAACGGGACGTTTTGTTTGCCACATTGTCACGGGTACCATGTCACGTATGTCACAGCATGTCATAGGGACGGTCCTTTTGACAAACTCCCCACATAATCAATATACGCAGTAGTGGCAGTTTTCGAATTTACGCCCATTCTTCTGCTGTCCCTGGTTAATCCCTGTCCTCATTCCGGTAATTAGAAGTAACAAAAGCAAGTGTCACATGTCACAGGGACGGTCCTTTTGACACATTGTCACAGGGTGGCA
>CALGIY010000109.1 GCA_937914965.1 uncultured Thermoanaerobacteraceae bacterium
CGGGCAAGCAGGGCAAGGTGGTACACACCTTGCTATTTTGCTTCATTCCCCCTGAATATCTTCTATACAGGAAACTAATTTCCTGCCTTTCCTTCTCTGGTATTTTTTAATGGACACTAACCACCAAGCAAGGCTTTTTTCAGCATCCTGACTAGTTCTGGGGGCGGCAAACCCCTCGTGTCTATCCGGATCTCCAGCCCGCCTACAGTTGAAAAGGCAAGACGGTGCCCGAAGACGCTGCTCCAGAAGGCCAGTTGGTCACCCCGGGGCAACGTCTGTTCATCAAAACGCATGGTCATAATATATCCAGTATGCTGCACCTCACTGACATGTAGTTCCCGGGCACCGGTCCTGATACGGGCTAAATCAAAGAGGTAAACAACCGGTTCTGGCATTTTGCCGTAACGGTCGCGCACTTCTTTGATCAGTTCATCCACTTCCTTTAGATTTTCGGCCAGGGCAAGGCGCCGATAAATCTCCACCTTCTCCCTTCCGTCCCGAATGTAGGAATCCGGAATATAGGAGTCGACCCGCAGGTCGAAAAGAGGAGCAGTCGCTTTTTTTTCAGGCACCTGCTCCCCTTTGAGTTCCCTGACCGCCTCTTGGAGCAGTTGGTTGTAGAGGTCAAATCCTACGGCGGCCATTTGCCCGTGCTGTTCTGCTCCCAGGATATTTCCTGCGCCCCGGATTTCCAGGTCCCGCAGGGCAATTTTAAAACCCGCTCCGAACTCAGTGAACTCCTGGATGGCTCTAAGCCTTTTCTCCGACTGCTCGGTCAGTACCTTGTCCCCGGTAAAGGTGAAGTAAGCGTAAGCCAGGCGACTGGAGCGGCCTACCCGACCACGCAGTTGGTAGAGCTGGGCGAGGCCAAACCAGTCCGCATTCTCCACAATCAAGGTATTGGCATTGGGAAAGTCCAGCCCACTTTCGATAATCGTGGTACAGACCAGGCAGTCGAATTTCTGGTTCAAAAACTCCCACATCACCCGCTCCAGTTCATCCTCTTTCATCTGCCCGTGGGCAATCTGGAAAGAGGCCTCCGGCACCAACCCCTGGAGATAGTAGAGAGTACGAGAAATACTTTGTACCCTGTTGTGTACATAAAATATTTGACCACCCCGCTGGATCTCCTTTATGATAGCATCCCGCACCAGATCCGGATTGTATTCCAACACATAGGTCTGTACCGGGAGACGGTCCTCTGGTGGTGTCTCGATCAAACTGAGGTCCCGCACCCCACCCAGAGACATCTGTAAAGTACGGGGAATTGGGGTGGCGGTCATGGCTATCACATCCACATTGGCTTTAAGCATCTTGATCTTTTCCTTGTGTACCACCCCGAAGCGCTGTTCCTCATCGATCACCAACAGCCCCAAATCCTTAAAAACCACATCACCGGAGAGGAGCCGGTGTGTACCGATGATCACATCTACCAGGCCCTTTTTTAGAGCTGTCAGAGCTTTCTTTTGTTGAGCAGGGGTCCGAAACCTGCTCAACATCTCTACCTGTACAGGATAGTGATCAAAGCGTTCCTTGAAGGTAAGGTAATGCTGATGCGCAAGTACTGTTGTCGGCACCAGCACCGCCACCTGCTTCCCATCCTGCACAGCCTTAAATGCGGCCCTAATGGCCACCTCGGTTTTCCCAAAACCCACATCCCCGCAAATCAGGCGGTCCATGGGGCGCACCCTTTCCATATCTGCTTTCACTTCGCCAATGGCCTGAACCTGGTCCGGGGTCTCCTCATAGGGGAACTGTTCCTCAAACTCCCGCTGCCAAACTGTATCCTGTGGGAAAACATGACCCGGGGTCCGGTTGCGCTCAGCATAGAGTGCCAGCAGGTCCTGGGCCAGTTCCTGGACACGTTTTTTGACCCTTTGTTTTAAGCGTGACCAGTCGGTCCCACCAAGACGGGAAAGGCGTGGGGCAGATCCTTCAGGACCAGTGTACTTCTGGACAAGCCCTACCTGATCCACAGGGACATAAAGCTTGTCATCCCCAGTGTAAGCGATCTCCAGGTAATCTCTGTTGGTCCCATCTGTTTCCTTCTTGCAGATACCAATGTAACGGCCAATCCCATGGTGTACATGTACCACAAAATCACCGGGACTGAGATCAGGTAGGTGATCAGCAGTTGTGGTCCGCCGCCGGGGTCTGCTCGACCTTCCACGCCTATACATCTCCTCAGCTGTTACCACTGCTAAAATGCCCGGCACCTCGAAACCACGGCTCAAAAAACCGGTGCCCACCTGCAGTCTGCCTTCTTCCAGGTGCTCCTGCCAGACCTCATCTATAGAAAAAGACATTTCCAGATCTTTTAGTTCTCTTTCCAGTTGTTTTAAATTAACATCAGTGCGCGCCAGGAGAAGAACAGTTGTTTTTCTTCGCAGCCACTCACGGACCTCCTGGACCAGAAGGTCAGGACGCCCCAGGAAAGAATGCATCTCCTTAGTGGAGAAGCTGAAGTGAGATTTTAGTGGGAAGTCAACCCGGGTCAGCAGTCGGGATAGACCGATAAGGGGGAATTCAACCAACTGCTTGAGCAGCTGCTCACCATCAAAGTAGTGTTTTTGCCAGGGGGTAAAGGAATTCCCCTCTTGAAAGAGGCGCCTGTAGTCAGACTCTAGAAGCGCAGTACGCCCCCGGCTCTGCTCCGCAAAGCGGCCGGGATCATCCATAATAACCAGTGAACCGGTGGGAAGGTAATCTAAAAGGGACACCTGTTCCGGATAAAAATAAGGCTGCACCAGGTTGAGGGAGCCGGCACCTTCTCCAGCCATCTCCAAAAGCCTGTTGACCCGCAGCTGAAGACGGGAAAGAGCGCTCCTGTTCCCTTTTATTTGATCCCGCCTTTTTTTATATCCTTCGCGGATGCGCTCCAAAGCGGCATCCGCCAACTCCGGGTCATAAACAAATTCCCTTGCCGGCCAAACCTTAATCAGGTCAAGGCTCTTATGAGACCGCTGTGTTTCCGGATCCAGTTCTCTGATCGATGTAATTTCATCCCCCCAGAACTCCAGGCGTACAGGCTCACCATAAAAGGGATAGATATCCACAACATCTCCACGGACCGCAAACTGACCAGGCGCTAAAGCATTCTCCAGACGCTCATAGCCAGCCTGGATGAGGCAGCAGGGAAGGGAGCTGTAATCGATTTCCTGGTTTACCCTGAGAGAGATCGCTGCTCTCTCCCAGTCCCCGGCGGGAATCAACTTCGGCAGCAAAGCCTCGACAGGAGCAATAACCACCGGCTGGTTTCCCGACAGCAAAGCAGCCAGCGTTTGCAGGCGACCAGCCGCGGGTTCCCGGCTGGCAGCCACCACTTCAAAGGGAAGAGCCTCTGCAGGATCAAAGACTAATACCTGCCGGTCGGGCATTAGCTGTTCTAGATCCCCTGCCCAGGCAGCTGCCTGGTCGGTCCCTGGCGCAATAACCAAAAGCGCGCCTTTAAATCCCCCTTCTTGGAAAAGTGAGGCCGCCGCCAGGGCGGCGGCAGAACCCGCCAGTCCCGAGACCAGCATGGGCAGTTCACCTTTTTTCAAAGCTTTGAGGGCATCTTTGTAACCAGGTATTTTTATCAGCAGATTCTGCAATGAGCAACACACCTTTTTTAGGACCATATGAAAATGAGGCAGGGCCAAAAAAGCCCCCCTTATCCTACTTGCTGTCAACATTATATCACCGGGAAGGATGTAATTATACCAACAACAAAAAACCCCGCTCGTGAAAAGCGGGGTTTTCTTGGCTGCCTCTTTTAGACTAGCGTACACCCGTTGGCACAAACATATCAATAATACCGACGATAGCAGCTGCAATCAAAGCACCCAGAACAGTCACCCTGAGACCAGGGATCATAAACTGGAGCACGTAGAAGATTACCGCAGAAACAACAAACCCAACCCCGCCGCGTGCATAAGGGGAAATATTGCGGCCAAAAAGGGTTTCAAGACCAAAACCGATTGCGGCAATCAAGACGGCGGCCAGTAGAGCATGCCAGAAAGAAAGTCCGGTAAAACCGGGTGTAATAAAGCTAACCACCATCAAAACGATCGCAGCCACGATAAACCTAATGATGTGGGCCAGCCAGCCCTGTCCCGCCATACCGGTGATCCCTCCACCGGTATCACCACGAGTCCCCCTGTCCTCATCTGCCATATTATCACCTCCCCTGGCCAAACTTGGTTCTGTGCTGTTATTTACAGCAACAGGAAGCATTATCCATAGTTTAACCAGAAAAGGAGTATTCATGCACCAAGCTCAAAAACATGACTCAAACGCCCGGCACCCTCTTGTTGAAGTGATTCATGGCAGTCTCAATCCCATCTGTTAACCAGCACTGTGCAGCCCGGACAGATGCATCCCAGGCCTCTTCAAATAAAGGCCTCTCCTCGAAAGAGAAGGGTTTAAGAACATACTCCACTGTCTCCAAACCCGCAGATGGGCGACCGATCCCGATTCTGAGCCGCGCGAAATTCTGGGATCCTAAATGGTCGATGATCGACTGCACACCCTTGTGACCCCCAGAACTGCCCCCCGGGCGCAGTCTAATGGTGCCTGCGGGTCGGTCAAGATCATCATGAATCACCAGCAGATCCTCAGGAGCCAGGCCCCATCTTCGATACAAAAGGCGCTGCACCGCCTCTCCGCTGAGGTTCATATAGGTCAGAGGCCGCACAAGCATAACCGATACCCCTTCGATCTCTGCAGGACAGGTGCTGGCCAAGTGGCGGTAATCCTTCCAAACCCCACCAGCACCGGCGATCCTCTCCACAGCCCGGTAACCCGCATTGTGGCGTGTCCGGGCATAACGAGGGCCGGGGTTTCCCAAGCCGCAGATAACTTTGTCAGGCTTGGTCCCGCCCTGGTTGACAAACCCCCGCAGTCGGGTAAACATCTCTTACTCTTCCTGTTCTTCCTGATCTTCAGCAGCTTCGTCTTCGGTATCAATTCCTTCTTCTGTCTCTTCCTCTTCCTCTTCCTCCATTTGCGGAGCAAGGAGTAATGCAATGACAGAATCCGGTTCGGAAACGAACTCCACACCCTCTGGGGCTTCCAGATCCCCAACACTAATCTGGTCGCCGATTTCCAGGCTGCTGATATCAGCCTCCAGGCGTTCCGGCATCTGGGTAGGCAGGCAGGATACAGTCACTGAACGCAGCATATGCTGCAGGATCCCACCATCCTTGATACCCGCGGGTTCTCCGACGAGAACAATAGGAATCTCGGTGATGATTTGCTCTGTTAGAACAACCTGGAAAAAATCCGCATGCAGCAGTTCCCGACGCACGGGTTCCCGCTGGACCTCGCGGCACATTACTAAATATGTTTCCTGCTCATCTCCGTTGGCAACATCCAAGTTAATCAGAGTATTACCAATACTGTGATTGGTAATAATCGTGTCCAATTCCTTGGCTGAAACTTGGAGCAGGACGTTCCCAACCTCTTTTCCGTAAAGGACCGCCGGGACCATCCCCTGGCAACGCAGGGTGCGTACATCACCCTTAGTGCCACGCTCCCTCCCTTGAGCACTTAAATTAATATTTTCCATATTCAAACACTCCTATTCCCTAAAAAATTTTGTGCCTGTTTGATACAAACTAAGTTCTTTACCTAGTTTAGCCTTAAGACATATGAAAAATCAAGAGATTTGAAAGAACTCTCGACCAAATAAACCAGGCATACCCTTCTACCCAGACCAATATATTTTATCAGAGTTATTCTAAAGAAGCAGTAAATATCTTTAGTCTTTCTTTCTTAAAAAAAACTTAATCCAAGGAGGCGAAATCAATTGCGTAGAAGCCGGCAGTATCTCTCTTTACCAGTGGTCACCCTGGAGGAAGGCAAAGAGATCGGTCGCGTCCGCGGGCTTGTGGTCAATCATCATTCCGGGGAAATCGCGGCTCTCCTTGTCCAGCGCGGCAGTATCTTTCGCGAACAAAAGGTAATCCCCTACCCCAGGGTAGTGAGTGTGGGGAACAGTGCCCTGACCATCCAAAAGTCCAGCAGTGCTGAAAGACTTACCAGCCTTCCCCAGATCCTCAACCTGGTCAAAGAAAACGTACAGCTCAAGGGCTCTCGGGTAATCACCGAAGGGGGAACAGCCCTGGGTCATGTTGCTGAATACCTGGTGAACCCGGAAACCGGTAAAATCGAAGCCTTTGAAATAAGTGGAACCCCCGCAGAAAGCCTCTTCAAAGGTAGAGCCTTTCTCCCTGCGGAAGAGGTGCGTACCATCGGTAAAGATGTCCTGGTAGTGCGCCGTGGGGCAGAAGAAACGCTCAAACGGTTTGAAGGAAAACTGGCAGAAGGAGTTAAAGGCATCAAAGAAACCACCAACCGCTTCGTCAACAAGGCACGCCGACTGCAC
>CALGIY010000110.1 GCA_937914965.1 uncultured Thermoanaerobacteraceae bacterium
TGACATTGTGTATCGGATATACCTGCAGTTCTCCCATTCTGCCTGTAAAAAAGCACGACCTCGTCCAAACAGGCGAAAGCAACCCCGTACTAAATCCGTACCACCCGTCGGCACTAACTGTTCTTAGGTAAAAAAATACTGGTCAGGAGCTATTTCAACCCACACTGACAATTGCTCCTAGATCCTGGGCGGAAACACGCCTGTTACCAGCCTTGCTCAGCCGCTCCCGTCCTGGTGATCAAAAAAAGCAGCGACATTTCTAGAAAACCGCTGCTTCCATACTTATCAGGAGACGCTCCTTTTTCAACATTCCCTGTCATGAACCAGGGAGAGTTGCCGTCTCCGATGCTCCTCACTGCCAAGTCCCTTTCCAACCACCAACCACCCTTCCTCCCCCCTCAAGTTTCCCCCCAACCCACCGATATATTATATAGATGAAATGATTCGAAATGAGGGATAGCAATGTCAGGTATCAACCCATCTGGAATGTACCGGATGTCAGGATTGGCTTCCGGTATGGATATAGACAGCATAGTTTCTGATTTAATGAAGGCCCACCGGATGCCGCTGGATAAGGTCGAGCAGGAAAAGCAGATCTGGCAGTGGCGGCAGGAGGATTACCGGGCGCTCAACACCGGCCTCCTCAGCCTGAAAAATGAGGTCTTCAACCTCAAACTCCAGGGGACTTTCTTGTCCAAGAAAGTAGACTCATCCAGCAGCGCGGTGAGTGCTGCCGCTGGGCCCAACGCCCTGAATGGGAGCCACACTGTTGAGGTGACATCCCTTGCCAGAAGAGCCTTGATCGCTTCTAATTCCTCAGTAAATACGTCAGGAGTTTATACACGACCCCTGAGCGAGATGCTGGAAGGCCTGGTTCCCGGTGCAGAGGGGAAAATCACGGTGCAGATCGGGGATGGTATCTCCAACCAGGACTTCACCATCGATGCCAGCACCCAGTCTTTAAACGATCTGATTCAGCAGATCAACAGCAGTTCTCTCAACTTGAAGGCATCCTGGGATGACAACTTAAAGCGCTTTTACCTGACCTCGACCAAGTTAGGCGAGGAGAACAAGGTCAGCTATACAGACAAAAGCGGAAACCTGATGGCCACCCTCTTCGGCGCCGGCGATAACGAAGTTTCCGGGAACGATGCCCAGGTCAAAATCGATGGGATCGACTACTCCTTTGACAGCAACCAGGTAAAGGTGAACGATGTCACCTACAACCTGAAAGGAACCACAACTGGCTCGGTGAATATTACTATCAGTGATGATATCGACGCCGTGGTGAATACCATCAAGAACTTCATTTCTAATTACAACGATACCCTGGCTGCCTTAAATGGCAAACTGAATGAACAACGCTATTCAGACTACCGGCCCCTGACCGATGAGCAAATCTCCTCAGGTCAGCTGACCGACAAACAGATCGATAAGTGGCAGGAGAAGGCCAGAAGCGGGCTGCTGAAAAGTGATCTACTCCTGGAAAGAGCTGCCACATCCATGCGTACGGTTCTTTCTTCTAGGATTGACGGCTTAACCGGCCAGGTCACCATCACCAATGGTTCACAGCAGATCACCACTGCCGCCAACCACCTGAGTGTGATCGGGATTACCACGGGTTCCTATCAGGAAAAGGGTAAGCTCTACCTCGATGAAAACAGGCTGAAAGAGGCCCTGCAGTCCAATCCGCAGGCGGTGATGGACCTCTTCACCAGATCTAAAGATGCGTCAGGAAATGATATCACCGACAGCAGCGAGCAGGGTTTGGCGGTACAGCTGTATAATGCCCTCAACAGCGCCATGTCTCTGGTCACTGATAAAGCAGGATCTGCCAGCAGCCTTTACGATAACAGTTTTATCAGTGAAAAGGTACGGGGCATTGAGAGCAGCATCTCCAAAATGGGAGCTCGCCTGCAGGCGCTGGAAACCCGCTATTACAGGCAGTTCACAGCAATGGAGCAGGCCATCTCCAGGATGAATACCCAGAGCATGTGGCTGGCCCAGCAGTTCAGCGGTAATAGTTAAGATCCGCTCCCAGCAAATATAGGGGGGAAAAAGATGCATATTGAAAGCAGCAGTTCAATGCAGAATCAGATTGTTTTGAAGCCAGTTCAGTTAGATGCGGATGTCACTAAAGCGCAACGGGCCCCAGCCGGCAGTCCCGAAAGGGCGAACAGCAGCCAGCAAGAAGAGAAGCAGCCCGAAGATGTGCTCACAGCCCTATTGAAAGAAGACAACTTTAATATCAACTTTGAACTCAGCTTCCATATTCACAAGGAGACAAACCAGCTGATCGTACAAGTGCTGGACCCCAAAACCAATGAGGTGATTCGGGAGATCCCGCCAGAAGAGCTGCTGCTCCTGTCCAAAAAGATACACCAAATGGTAGGCTTATTGTTCGATAAAAAAGTTTAATTCCAGGATGGTGAGAGAATGAATGTGAGTAAAATGAACCCCTACAACCAGTACCGCAGGACCTCTATACAGACAGCGAGTCCGGAAAAGCTTTTACTGATGCTCTATGACGGGCTAATGGTTTTCCTCAAGCAGGCGAAACAAGCCATCGAGAAGAAGAATCTGGAACAGGCACATACCTGCCTTGTTAAAAGCCAGGAGATCATAACCGAGTTGATGAGCACCCTGAATATGGATTATGAGATCTCGGACAGCCTTTACAAGCTCTATGACTACCAGAGGCAGCAGTTGATCAGGGCAAACCTCGAGAAAGACCCGGCAGTCATTGATGAGGTCATGGGATTCGTGACTGAGCTGCGCCAAACATGGGCCCAAGCGGTTGAGCAAACACAAAGCAGCTGAAAGGAATACAGCGATGAGAGAAAAAACAAAAGATGTATGGTCAGAGGCATGGAATCTGGTGCAGCGCTGGGAAAAGCTGACCAGAGAAATAGAGGAATCTGTGTCCCGGAATGAGATGGAAAAGTTGGCTCCGCTGCTGGATGAGCGCCAGCAGTTGTCTGACCAGCTGGATGCCTTGAAAGCAGCTGGACAAACGGCGCTGCTCCAGGCGACCCGCTGGTGCTGGCAGGGATTAAGGATGAGGTGGCTTTAATCTTCCAGCGTTTGCTGGTAGAGGATCAACGCATTATTCAAGAGCTGCAGCAAAAGATGAGTTCCCTAAAACAAGAGATCCACAATCTGCACCAAACCAAAGCAGCCCATCACGCCTACCAGGGCCCCCAAGGCCCTCCCCCCGAAGGCTCCTTCATCGACACCAAAAAATAACCCACCGGACGGTACCTGGTTTGCTTTATTTATTATCTGGCGATAAAGTCTACCAGGGAGAGGGTCAGCATCTGGGAGGCGGTGGCTAGAGCGGCCTGGTAAACATATGCTTTTTCACTGTACTCCATGGAAACCTTGGCCAGGTCCACATCCTCCATGTTTGATAGTACCTTGGTTATCTCTATCTTGTCTCCCTCATTCCGGTCTTTGGCCATTTCAATGCGCTTTTCCTTGGCACCGACAACAGCTCTGAGGGAGAGTATATGGTCACTGAGCTGATCACACTTGCCCAGAAGTTTTCCGGTCAAATCCTCGATGTTCGTATTGTTCTTTAAGTTATTCTTAATCACGATCAGGGTATTAAACAGATCTGTGTTTCCCTGGTCAGCGGGGGGTTCGATTACCTGGCACAAATTGTCCCCCTCAATATTTACAGCCATCAAAACTCCCCTGCCTACTTCATACTCGATCTGTCCGCTGTCCCCATTATATTTGATCACATCACCTTCCCTGGCAAGAGGCTTGGTTAATGTACTGAATCCTCCGAATATATACTGGCTGCCGCACATGGTGTTTCCTACCTCTATCAACTGGTCGATGATCTCATCAACCTCATTGGCAACTGCGGCTCTGTCAGATGGGCTGAGGGAGCCTGTTCCCCCTTCCAGCATCAGTTCTCTTACCCTCAATAGGGAATCCGAAAAACTCGCCAAGGCATGGTCTGAAGTGTTCAAAAAGTTCTCCGCATCACTCATGTTGCCGTGATACCGTTCTTGGGCGGCCAGGTTGGATTTCAGGGACATAATGCGGCTCGTAGCAACAGGATCATCTGAGGGTTTGCTCACTGCCTTGCACGAAGACATCTGGTCATTGACCTTTTGGAAATCTTGCAAACTGGCCGTCAGGTTATGTAACACCCTGGCTGACAGCATATGGTTGGTAACTCGCATTATCTTACTCCTTTCCCAGATTGATGAGGATTCTCGTCATCTCATCAATCACATTGACCAGCTTCGCCGCCGCCATGTATGCGCTCTGGTACTGGATCATGTTGGTCATCTCCTCATCGAGTGACACTCCGGAGATCGCTTCTTTCCTGTTATTCAACTGTGCCACTAAAGCTTCCTGGTTCTTTACCATATTCTCTGCCTGGTCAGCGGCTACACCAAGTTTGGAGATCATGCTCTTGTAAAAGTTATTGATTGTACCAGAGGATACAACCACTCCAGCAGCATCCTTGATTGGTATTTCCTTATCCCGCAGTTGGTAAATCAGCAAAGCGTTTTCAGCATCCCCAGGTGCAGGTTTGGCAGGATTTTCCCCTGTATCGCTTAAGCTCCCTGCTGCGGCGATCCGCTGGGGGTTGGCATTAATATAGGAGTTGACATAGATAGAACTGGCGCCGGACACCAGATTTGGATCCTCAGCGTAGGTTACCTCACCACCGTCTCCTACAAAGAAGGGAACCCCCGTTTCTCCTTCCAGTCCGTAGCCCTCCATGTGCTGTTCATTGACCCCCGTAGAAAGGGCTACTGCCAATTGATCCAAGCTCTTCATGTACCCTGCAGCATCAACATCTCTGGCCTGGGCCAGCCCCTGAAGTTCCCCACCTAGATCAGGCCACTCCAAGATGGCGCTGTTTCCTCTCCCCAGGTCGATCCCCACCTGGTACATCCCTTGATCATCGGCAACAGCTGTTAATGAGGTTGACCTGAACCCATCTACTGCATTCATCCCACCGATCATTACTTTGACCGTGTGATCACTTTGGATGCTCACCTTTGCTGATACGGTGTTGTTCAGCTCATCCAAAAGTGTGTCTATCCGGTCCAGCAGGTCGTTGGGTGAAAGGCCGGAGACACTGACAGTCTGGATCTGCTTGTTCAGATCAGCGATCTGAGTGAGAAGGCTGTTGGCGTGATCCACCTTGATGCCAATCCCCTCATTAAGGTCACTTTGCAGAGTCTGCAGCTGGCTGTAGGTGTGCCGGATGGTATCTGCCAAGGTAACTGAGGCCTCTACTACAGTAGTTCGTACCGGCAGGCTGTCCGGGAACTTGGATAACTGGTTCCAATCATCCCAGAACTTATCCAGTACTGTGTTCAGTCCGTTATTCGACAACTCCATAAAGATGGTTTCCACCTGGCTCAGGGCATCATTCCGCTGCTCCCATTCCCCCTGCAAAAGAGCCTGCTGCCTGATCTGCGGGTCGAGAAACTGGTCCCGCATCCGTTTGATTGTCTTGACCTGGACCCCGGTACCTAACTGCCCGGCTCCCCCCGGCATATTCAAGCCCGGAGTAGGCCAGGGTTCATTGGTACATAACTCCGCCCGCTGCCTGGTATACCCTGGGGTGCTGGCGTTGGCTATATTGTGTGCAGTAACATCAATACTCTTTTTTTGGGCAAAAAGCCCGGTCATGGCAATATATAAACCAAAATCCGACATGGTTACCTCCAGTTATGCTGAAGTATCAATAGTGGTAAATCCCGGCGAATCGGTTCTCTGGCCCTTTTCGTCGTAACCACCGGTTACATCGGTAAGAGCCTGCTGCACTGTCGCAGCAAAAGAAAGGGCCTGGTTGGCCAGCAGGCGGTTGGTTTCATTGACTGCTGCCAGCTCCTCCAGGTGGGCCGCCAGGCGGCTCCCCTCCATCTCCAGGTCTTCCCTGATCTTACCTGCATGCTCTAATCCATCTGGGCCTCCGATACCTTCCAGGATTTCGGCTCTTCGTTGTTCCAAAAGCAAGAATTTCTTCATCTCGTCCTCTTGTCGTTCGATGGCCGACCTGAGGGTGGAAATGTCATCTTCCTTCAAAGCTGTGACTTCGTCTTTCCCGAAGTTGACCAGCCTTTCCACAACTGCAGACTCCTCTTTTAAAAGATCAAAGAGTGATCTGTAAAGCTCATCCATTTACTACTCCCCCTGTTGACCGTAGTTTCTAACTTTTATCTTTCAGCTCCGCCAGCATCGCGGCTGCTAACTTTTCCGGGTCAACATGATATTGATTGTTCTGCACTTTTTCTTGGAGGGATTTGACTAGTTCTTCCCTAACAGCAGGGAGCTTCCTGGCTTCAGCCACTGCCGTCCGGGAGAGATCGAGCATCGCTTTCGCTTCAGGAGAGAGGACAACGCTGTCACTTCTCGGGGCAGTTTCCTCTTTTTCCACCGCAGTCTTTTTTGTCACTATTTCTGTGGCTTTATAAGTTTTAGAAACAGATGCTATATTGCTATCTATAAACTTGATATCCATTCCACTCACCTCTGTCTAATATATCGATAACTTCCCCAAAACCTTTAGGGGGGGATGGACACCGGGACGGTTCTAGTGTCCAGTGGGCTGGCCATACCCCGCCGCTAAAGGGGGAACCGCTGCATAAAGAATAAAGCAATAAAGCAAACCACAATAAAGCAAACCAGGTACCGTTAACTAACGACCAATCAGCTTCCTCAGCCGCAGCAGCGACCTACTATTGAGCTGTGCCACCCGGGATTCAGATACCCCCAGCACCTTCCCTACCTCTTTCAAGGTCAGCCCCTCATAGTAATAAAGTGAAATCACCAGCTGGTCCCTTTCGGGCAGCTGGGCGATGGCGGCCGCTAAGGCTTTCTTTGTTTCCACTGCCTCGATCTCATCTAGAACACCCTCGACCCCCGAATCTGCTGCAGCCTTATTCAAGCAATCTGCTGTGTCATTCTGGGAGGCCTCAATAGACACCACTACCACAGGCGCTACTTTTTCGAGCAGGCTGTGGTATTCTTCTACGGAAATATTCAGATAATCCGCAGCTTCAAAATCGTCAGGTGCCCTTCCCAACTTCTGCTCCAGCTGCGCCAGGGCCTCTTCCACCTTTCGTGCTTCGGAATAGATGGTGCGGGGCACCCAGCTGAGTGAGCGCACCCAGTCATAGATCGCCCCCCGGATCCTGATGGTGGCATAGGTCTCAAACTTAACCTTCTTCTCAGGATTGAACTTATCAACCGCGCTGATCAAGCCGGGGATGCCGGCACTTTCCAGATCCTCGAGTTCATAGTAGTTTTTAAAGTATATGGCCAGCCTGCCGGCCTGATATTTGACCAGGTGCAGGTAAGCCAGAACCAACTGCTCCCTGGTTTCCTGGTCTCTATCTTTTATAAATTTACTCCACAACTGTGGCAGCTGTTCGGTTTTGGCTGCACCCACTTCTATCACCCTTAATTAATGCTGATCATTCCAATGGACTCCACCTGATAATCTGGCTGCAGTTCGTTGTAAGAAATCACAACCAGCATTGGCAGCATCCTTTCGGCCATGCGTAAGAAATAAAACCTCAATACAGGAGAGCAGAGCAAAACTGGCTGGTGCCCATCAGCAATCGCCTTCTCCATGAGGGAGCGCAGATTTGTCAGTACCTGCTGTGCTTTCAGGGGGTCCAAACTGAGGGAGCCTCCTTGTTCATTTTGGGGTAAGCTCTCTTTTAAAGTTTGCTCTAGCTCTGGCGCAAAGGTCAAGACATAGAGCTTGTTGTCCGGTTCGAGCAAACTTTCTATAATATGCCGCCCTAATGCCTGTCTGACATACTCGGTCAGAATGACAGTATCTTTGGTATAACGGGCATAATCAGCCAGCGTTTCCAGAATCGTTGTCAGATCCCGGATCTGGACCTTCTCTCTAAGTAGATTGGCCAAGACCTTTTGGATCTCTCCCAGGCTCAAGAGTTCTGGCACCAGTTCCTTGACCACAGCGCTGTTGCTTTTTTTGACGTGGTCGAGAAGGTTTTGTACATCCTGCCTGCTGATTATTTCATAGGCATGCTTTTTCACAATCTCCGTAAGATGTGTGGCCATAACCGCCACCGGCTCCACTGCTGTAAAGCCAGCGGCCTCTACATCATCTTTGATCTGCTCCACCACCCAAAGGGCTGGCAAACCAAAGGTGGGATCCTGAGTCTCGATCCCCTGAAACTGCAATTTGACCTCGGGGCCAATGGCTAGGTAGTGATCCAACATGATCTTCCCCTTGCCCACAGTGGAGCCTTTGACCTTAATCAGATAGGTGTTAGCGTCGATTTGCACATTATCCCGCACCCGTACAGGTGGAATAACAAAACCCAGTTCTAGGGCACACTGTCTCCTGATAATCAAGATCCGGTCGAGCAGGTCCCCACCCTGTTTGGCGTCAACCAGAGGGATCAAATTATATCCCAGTTCAATTTCCAGGGTATCCACCTGCACCAACCCCAGCACATTTTCGGGCTTTTTCATCTCTTCCAGTTCCCGGCTGCGCTCACTTTCTACCTCCTGCACTTTTTCCTTTTTCGAAGACCGGCCGATCAGATATGCGCTGCCACCAAGTACTGCAGCAATGATGAAAATAGGAATGGGCGGCAGCCCCAGCAGAGCCAGCAAAATCAGAACCCCGCAGGTTATACTCAGTGCTTTTGGATAACCGAAGAGCTGCCTGGAAATGTCAACGCCAAAACCATTGTCAGAACCATTCCTGGTTACTACAATACCGGATGCAGTTGAGACCAAAAGTGCAGGAATTTGGGTTACCAGCCCATCGCCAACTGTAAGCAGGGTATATGTTAAGAGGGCTTCCTGAAAAGCCATGTTCTTTTGAACAATACCGATGATAAAGCCACCCAGTATGTTAATCACAACGATGATCAAGGCGGCAATGGCATCTCCCCGGACAAACTTGCTGGCACCGTCCATGGAGCCGTAAAAATCCGCCTCGTGTTGAATGGTGATACGCTTGTCCCTGGCTTCTTGCTCAGTGATAATCCCAGAATTAAGGTCTGCGTCGATGCTCATCTGCTTGCCAGGCATGGCATCCAGGGTAAACCTGGCCGACACTTCTGAAACACGCTCTGAACCCTTGGTTATTACAATAAACTGGATAATAATCAATATTAAGAAGATGATAAATCCAACAACCGGGTTGCCGCCGACAACCAAACTCCCAAACTTTTCTACTACCCCCCCGGCGTCGGCATTTAATAAAATCAGCCTCGTTGTTGAGATATTGAGGCAGAGCCGAAAGAGTGTCATGATCAAGAGCAGTGTCGGGAAAACCGAGAAATCAAGTGGTTCCTGGATAAAAAGAGATACCAGTAATACTAATAATGAAAGAGAAATGTTAAAGATCAGAAAAAAGCTGAGCAGCCCGGACGGGATCGGGATGATCATCATTACCACTGTCAGGATCACAGCCACAGCCACTGCCATATCACTGAATTTATACATCTTCTCGCTGAGAGATGATGCTGTCATCTTACTACCTCATTCCTCTTTGTTTTAAATACTCAGGGCGCAGGCGGTAAACGAAAGAAAGCACATTGGCCACCGCCTCATAGAGATGCTCCGGGATTACTCCCCCTATCTCTACAGTCTTGTATAAGGTTCGCGCCAGTGGAGGGTCCTCATAGAGTACAATGTCATTTTCCTCCGCAATTCTTTTAATCCGCAGAGCCACTTCATCAACACCTTTGGCCAAGACTACCGGTGCCGCATCTTTGTTCATTTCATATTTCAGGGCAATCGCGTAGTGTGTCGGGTTGATCACGACTACATCTGCCTCGGGCACCTGCTGCATCATCCGCTGCATGGCAACCTTCCGCTGCATCTGCCGCCGCTTCCCCTTCAACTGGGGATCCCCCTCGTATTGCCGAAATTCTTCTTTTAACTCCTGTTTGGTCATCCGTATGGACTTCTGGTGCTCCATGTACTGAAAAGCATAATCGGCAGCAGCAAGAGCTAAAAGAAAAATTCCAATCCGCAAGACAATGGTGCTGGCCAGATTCCCTAATGCTGATATGGCTTCAGGTATCGCCATATCGATCAGCGATGGGAATAGATTAAAATTGGAACGAATCGTAGTATAGGCGATGTAACCAGCAATCCCCACCTTAGCGATGGCTTTCCCGAGCTCAACAACCGCCCGGCGTGAAAAAATCCTTTTTGCTCCCTCTAAAGGGTTGATCCTTTCAAGTTTGGGCAGCACATTAGATGGTGTATAAAGTAAGCCGACTTGAGCCAGATTGGCCACGGCACTAGCGATGAAGGCAATTCCTATCACTGGAAGGGTTATTTCAACAAAAGCTATCACAGCTGTAAAAGCCAACTGGTTGATAGCACCGTCATCCCAGACATGCCCCGCCAGGCTGAAAATCTGCTGTGTCATGGAAAGTGCCTTCATCCCGATCCACGGCGCGCACCACTTTAACAAAAGAAAAGTGCAGAGCAGAATCAGAGCCGAGTTTACTTCAACACTGCGAGCAACTTGCCCCTTCTTGCGGGCATCTTCTTTCCGCCGTTGAGTTGGTTGTTCTGTGCGGTCCCCATCAGCCAAGCCATCACCCCCCCATGATCAGCAGCAGTTCGCTGAGCTGTGAAAACAGCCTTTGGAACTCAGTCTCAAAGGCCCAGACAAAAAGAGGTATCATAAGCAACAGCAATCCCATCCCAAGGCCGATCTTTAAAGGAAGGGCCACAAAAAAAACATTCATCTGGGGCACAGTCCTGGCGATCACTCCCAAAACCAAATCAGTTATCAATAATGCTCCCAACACAGGCAGCGCTATTTTAAAAGCGAGCAGAAACATCTCTCCCACCAGGCTGGAAATAAAAAGGCTCAGCCGCCCGGTATAATGAACATTCCCGATGGGAAGCAGACGATAACTCTGAAAAAGCGAGGTAATCAGGACATGATGTCCATTGATCGCCAAAAAAGTCAATAAGGCCAGCAGGTATTGAAAGTTGCCGAGCAGCGGCACCTGTGTCCCGTATTCAGGGTCAATAACATTGGCCATTGCCAAACCCATCTGTACATCAAGAAAATGGCCGGCTAATCGAAAAATTGAGAAAGCAATCTGAGTAATAAACCCCAGAGTACAGCCCACCAGTAATTCCCCAATAAACATGATGATATAGCCGGTGGTATTTTCTGCTGCCAGTGGTGGTTCATTTAGATAGATCATAAAGATCAAATAAGCAAACAACGCCGCAGTACTGACCTTGATCCGGATCGGTACACTCCGCACGCTGAAAGGGACCGCTGTTAGAAAAAACCCCGCAGTTCTACCCCAAATAAGCAGGAAGTGATTTAATCTATCGAAAAAGAGTTCCATGTTTAATACTCCTGGTCTGAACTATTATCTATGTCACGGAGATGCGGGCCACATTGCAAACTTCGGC
>CALGIY010000111.1 GCA_937914965.1 uncultured Thermoanaerobacteraceae bacterium
AAAGGGCTTGGGCACATAGTCATCCGCCCCCAGGTCGGGTCCGGTCACCTTGTCTTCACAGGCGTCCATGGCAGTAAGCATGATCACGGGCACATTACTTTTCTGCCTGATAGCCCGCAGGACCTGCCAGCCGTCTAGGACCGGCAGCATCAAATCCAGGATCACCAGGTCGGGGCTTTCTTCCTGGAAAACCATGAGACCTGTACCCCCATCATGGACAAAAATGATGTTGTACCCATCCTGGCGCAGATAGAGGTTGAGCAGAGCACAGATATTTTTGTCGTCATCAATAATCAGAATTTTCGGTTTATTCACCGGCTGTCCACCCTTTAGACTTATATTTCACGGTTTTGGAGGTTAAATTAAATATTCGCCGGGTCCCAGGAATTTTCCTTGTAGAAGTAGGCGCTTGTGTGCGCTCTTTTTCCTTAAAATTGTAACGCCAGCAGGTGCACCTCATATAATGTAGCAAGAAATACCAATAACAGGCGCTGCAGCATCAAGAAGGCCTATCCATCGAGCTTCTTCGCGAGCGGGAATGTTAACACCCCGGCTGCTTTGCAGCAAAGATCCGAGATTGATGTAGAACTAGTGTGGGGTTGGGGATCGCCCCGGCTGCACCACAGTAAAATCCTCTCCGAGATGTAGAACTAGACAGGCGGCGGGGATGCGATCTGGACCGCTACCGGGTAAAATCCGCTCTGAGATGTAGTAGTGTGGGTTTAGCAATTACCTCGACTGCTTTGTGGCATGAAGAGGGCCTGCAGCAGTGTGGATGGGACTGAAGGATGGTGACAGGCACCTGGGATAATATGGGAGCCGAGGTGACTCGACAAATAATAGGGAGGAGGACATCATGAATCAATTTGTATTTGGAATGATTATCGGGGCGCTCTTGGTCAGTGTGATTGTCGGCGTTTTTTTCGTTGGCTACCGTCTAGGGCAGCGATCTGAGCGTTATGAGATACTACCCTCTCCTGAAACCAATCCTCAAGAAGAAAGAAAAGATGCTATCAAAGAAGAGAACACAAGTTAGCGGGGCCGAGGC
>CALGIY010000112.1 GCA_937914965.1 uncultured Thermoanaerobacteraceae bacterium
TGTCAGCAGGAAGGTGAAATGAATCTTTCTTTTGCCTTTGAAGGAAGGTACCGGGGGGAGGAAATCAAGCAGGTGGCTGCACTTGAAGGTTTCATCATCAAACCGGCAGCGTTTACGAAATCCTTGGTTACCATCAGAAATATTGTTTTTAAAAAGGAGAACCTACTCCCTGCAGTTTGTGTTGTTTCTGTTCTGATCATCTTAGCCTTGATCGTCAAATTAGTAACTAGGCGCAGGTCAAGACATATCCAAGGAAAGCTCGTCTACTGGGCAGTAGACGAGGATACTGTACGAGACATAAAGGAGTTAAGACTAGATAAACTCAAAAAAAGCGAGATAGTGGTGGCATCTGGTGGTTTTGGTGATGCAGATATTACCCTACCTGTGATATCCAAAGAGTTTGCATTCAAGATCAAGAAGTTCAGCGCAGCCCGGAAGAATGCAGATGTTGAGAACCCAAAAGATTTTGAATTGGTTGGCAAGACTGCCTATACTGCTGTAAGTTTACCTGGCACTTTTATCCTATTTGAAGAAGGGCCTAAACTCTTTGAGGCAATCCCGAGAAGCAGAAAGCAGATCTTTCATGGAGACCGCTTCTTGATACGGGGTTATATCTTTGAGTTTCACTGCCCTGAGGCCACCGCACAGTTATCAACCACAAAAGATACTTCACACCTTTTGAGCAAGATATCCAAGAAAAAAGGTCTAACTGTCTCACCGGAGGGACGGAGTACAGATGTTACTTAATGTCTCAACTAGCTCTACGCTTGCTGCCAAGCTGTTGGTAGCCGATACTTTTTGGAAACGGTTGATCGGTCTGTTGGGAAAAACGGATATGCCCTCTGGTGCGGCACTTTTGATCTCGCCCTGCAATTCAGTTCACACCATGTTTATGCACTTTCCCATCGACATCCTGTTCATTAACCGAGATTTTATTGTTGTTAAAATTGTACGGGATCTCAAGCCTTGGCGCACTGCTGCCTGTTCTAAGGCATATTCGGTCATTGAAGCAGCGGCAGGTACAGTATCCCGTACAGGCACTAAAGAGGGAGATCGATTATTAGTGTCCCGCGAGCCATAACAGTGTTTTCCTATCCATTTAACCCCTCAGTTGAATTATTTACTAGTTCCCTACCTGTATTAGATTAATCCTCTTAACTCAGTAAAATGTAAATTTCCCTATCCTATCTGATCAATTTGGTTATGGGATTAGATAAGGAATAAACCTTTCTGTTTTTTTTTGCTCAAAAATTCATTTTTGCGGTCAATAGAAGATTAGAAAGACCAGGATGTAAATTAAAGTCACAAAAATAATTGCAGCATACTCGCCTACAGTGCACCGTTTCACTCCTTAACAGCGGTGTCAACAGCCCTGCTTTCTAATTGATTCTAAACGATTTGTGGGCTTCTTTTACCATGGTACAACCATTAACTCTCAAAATTGTGAAATAAAAAGGGGGGGGGTATGGAGCGGTGTTACCCATATAAACATTCATGAGACAGCCTATGGCCATTTATGTGAGTTGCTTGAAAAATTAAAGGAGGGGGAAAGTCAATTGAAGCACCGTAAATTTAAATTGCTGACAATACTACTAACTCTTGCGTTTTTGATTATGTCTAGTTCCGCATATGCCGAACCGACAACCGGAGCAATCTGGACCACAGATGAAAGTGGTGATAGGGTAAATCAAAACATTTACAACAGCAAAGACGATGTATTTTTGAATGGGGGTCCCAATAACGATCAAGGTGGGAACAGTCTGGCTGATGGTGACTATTATATACAGGTAACCACCCCAGGTGGGGATGTTCTAGGTAAGAGTTGCGGTACTGTAACAGTTCAGGATGGAAAATTCACTAAATTGATCCAACTCTCATCCTTTCTGTATACAGATTCCAGTGGTTTTGAGGAGCAGGGTTATAATGACACCACGAACCCAGGCGGGGAATACAAGGTCTGGGCCAGCCGGAATTCAGAGTTTCCAAGTAATGAATCGAAAACGGATAACTTTAAAGTAAAATCCAGCGACCCAGAAGAACCAAAAGTACCAGAGGAGCCGAAAGACCCGAAAGACCCGGAACAACCTAAGGAACCGGAGCATCCCCAAAAACCAGTTGAGCCTGATGACCTGGTTATTGTAGCACCAGTAACGGATTACAATCCGAATTATGATGATAAAGTTGCAGTGTTGGCAGAGACAGATCAGCGGCTTCCGCGTACAGGAGGCGGTGTAGTTCCATTCATACTTACAGGTATATCTCTTACCGGGCTGGGGGTTTTGTTTAGACGCAGAGCATAGTAAAAGAGCTGGGTACTATCTGGGCAGGGGAAACGCGAGTGAACCCCTGTCTGTTTTTTATTAGGTGCCAGGAAGAATCGTTCCCTCGTCTGCCCGCGTCATGTCAACCTTGCACGGGGCAGGTTTACCAGGAGCTAGAGATAATCCCAGTATAATCCACCAAACTGGCATAACCATCACAACATCAATATTAAAAAAGGCCTGCACGATATAGACAGCCACCATACTGAAGAACAGAAATTCCCTTTTACCTTTCCGGTGACGGAGGAAAAAGCTCAAGAAAGCAAGGTAGGAGATAAGTGTGAAAATGCCCGTGGTCACAGCCATTTCCAGGTAAACATTATGTGCTTTGTCAGCCAAAGCTCGACTATTCCCGGAGCCGGTGATCTTGGCAAACTGCAGGTGTTCTGGACCCATTCCGAACAGCCAGTTCTCAGGCAGCAGTTTGAAGCATTCCTTCCATATATACATTCTGCTGGCGCCAGCACTATCTTGCAGTTCAATGCCGCTTTTTATTTCCCTTTGGATTGTGCCAGCCCGCGCTAAAATTAAGCCATCCCTTAGGGGAGCCAGAACAGCAGTGACTAGGATAAACATTATCATGGTGATGGCAATAGGCCTGCGCCAGTCTTTATGTTTCAGGCAGTACCAGACTACCATCAGAAATACCAGGAAGGATGAGATCCAGACACCCCGTGTAATGCTGACGAGCACCCCGGCGTAAATCAGGGATGCGGCCAACAGCCAGCACTTTTTTTTGCTGTAAATATAGGACAGGATAGCAGCTGGCAGGAAGAAGCAGGTATAGGTGCCCAGGAAGTTGGGGTTCCCCATGGTTCCGTAGCTGATCATTTTATCCCTGAAGTATTCGTGGGGGACGGGGTTGATCCCTATATATTGCAAAACAGCGATCAACGAGACGATGACACAGGACCAAATGGCTGCCCGCAGCAGTTTTTCGCTATGAACTGATTGTGCAGCCAGGATGAAGAGGATGATACAGAAAAAGTAGGTTGTAAAGCCGGTTAAACGAAAGGGTAGTCCCAGCAAAGCGGTTAATTTATCGGGTGCCAGCAGTGTGGATATTACAGCAAAAAATAAGAATGCCGCCAGCGGCACAGCTGCAGGGTGGTTCAGCTTTATTTTTTCTCTAATAATAATGAAAAGGGCTGTCAAGGATATGATAGCCAGGATGAAGTAGCGGGGAGCATAGAAATAATTCTGCTGGTAGGGTATCACGATCAGAGGATAGACAGCCAACATGAACCCGAGCAGATAATATTTAAAGGCCTCGCTCCCATCATTTTTCGGCTCTTGGATGGAGTCTGTCTTGCCCTGCTGCCTTAAACGAATATTGATTCTGTCCAGAAAACCCATCATATGTCTCCTAATATTTCATTGATAATGGTATATTCGATGTCTATGTGCAACATCCTGCCAGTTGGGGAATTATCTGGACACGTGAACGGTTCCAGTTTATCCCAGGTGCCTGGCACCGTTCTATACTAATAAAGCAATAAAGCAAACCAGGTACCGTTTTTTAAGCCTGACCCCGTTTTAAATAACCTGTTGACATACAGCGCGATATTTCATATAATAGGTTTCGTCAAATGCATGGAACGGGAGTAGTAAACTTTTCCGGCAGACCTTCAGAGAACCGGTTGAACGGGGTGCGAGCCGGTGGTTCTTGCCGGGGTTGAACTCGCCCGGGAGCAGTATCGGTGAAGGTGAGCCTAACCGGTAACGCAGGCAGCGTTAAATGCCTAAAGATGAGTGGGTAGATATGGGGCTGTGGCGCAGCGGGAGCGCGCTTCCTTGGCATGGAAGAGGCCGAGGGTTCGATTCCCTCCAGCTCCACCAAATAATTTACCAAGTTGGGTGGTACCACGGGAAAAACTCCCGTCCCATTTTTATGGGGCGGGGTTTTTTTTATTATAAAGCAATAAAGCAATAAAGCAAACCTGGTACCGTTATAAAATGAAGAATTGGATGGTGAAGCATTTTGGAAAGCAGATACAATTTCCGCCTTGTTGAGAAGAAGTGGCAGCAGCGATGGGAGGAAACAGGGGCTTTTCATGTAACCGAGGACACGGATAAGCAAAAATATTACTGCTTAGTGATGTTCCCCTACCCATCGGGGAATTTGCATATGGGACATGTCCGCAACTACGCCATTGGAGATGTGATCGCCCGTTTTCACAAAATGGATGGCAAAAACGTGCTGAACCCTATGGGTTGGGATTCTTTCGGTCTCCCTGCAGAAAACGCGGCCATCAAAAATCACATTCACCCATCCAGTTGGACCTGGGATAATATCAGGAATATGCGCGAGCAGCTGAAGGCCATGGGGCTGAGTTATGACTGGTCCCGAGAGGTAGCCACCTCTCATCCGGAGTATTACAGGTGGACCCAGTGGCTCTTTCTCCAGTTGTACCATAAGGGTTTAGCCTATAAGAAAAAGAAGGCAGTTAACTGGTGTCCTTCCTGTGCCACAGTGCTTGCTAACGAGCAGGTGGTTGCCGGGTGCTGCGAACGGTGTGACACCGAGGTTGTCAAAAAAGACCTAGAGCAGTGGTTTTTCCGGATCACCGCTTATGCCGAACGTCTCTTAGCGGATCTGAAAAAGATCCCGGGATGGCCGGAGAAGGTCAGGTTGATGCAGGAGAACTGGATCGGGAAGAGCCAGGGGGCAGAAGTTAACTTCACTGCCGAAAATGAGGAGAAAATCACTGTTTTTACAACACGTCCTGATACTATTTTCGGGGTCAGCTACCTTGTTTTAGCACCTGAGCATCCTTTAGTCGAGGAACTGATCAAAGATAAGCCGGAAGCTGACAAGGTGCGGGAGTTTGTGGCAAAGGTAAGCAAACAGAGCGAGATGGAGAGAACCTCGACCGAAGTGGAAAAAGAGGGTGTCTTTACTGGAGCCTATGCCACCAATCCTTTAAGTGGTGAACAGGTACCTATCTGGGTTGCCAACTATGTGCTGCTAGAGTACGGCACCGGAGCGGTGATGGGGGTTCCTGCCCATGACCAGCGTGACCTGGAGTTTGCCCGCAAGTACAATTTGCCGGTGCGGGTGGTTATTCAACCACTCGGGTCTGATCTCGATTCCTCTACAATGGAAGAGGCGTATCCAGATTGTGGTGTAATGGTCAATTCGGGAATTTTCAATGATCTAGACAGTGAGGTGGCGCACCTCAAGATCATCGATTATATAAAAGAGAAGGGATATGGGGAAGAGAAGGTCAATTACCGCTTGCGGGACTGGCTCATTTCCCGGCAGCGCTACTGGGGTGCTCCGATCCCGATTATCTACTGCGACAAGTGCGGGATCGTGCCAGTACCGGAGAAGGACCTACCGGTGCTGCTTCCTGAAGATGTTGTTTTTGAACCTGGAGAATCACTGCTTTTAAAGGAAGAAAGCTTTCTTAAAACCACCTGCCCGCGGTGTGGTGCCCCAGCCAGGAGGGAAACAGATACTATTGATACCTTTGTTTGCTCCTCCTGGTATTTCCTGCGCTACTGCAGCCCCCGGGACGAGAAGCAGGCCTTCGACCCAGAGAAGGTGCGCTACTGGATGTCTGTGGACCAGTACATCGGAGGGGTAGAGCATGCCATCCTGCACCTTTTGTATTCTCGCTTCATCACCAAGGTGCTCTATGATCAGGGATTGGTGCCTGTTGATGAGCCGTTTGCCAACCTGTTGACCCAGGGGATGGTTTTAAAAGAAGGGGTAAAAATGTCCAAATCTAAGGGAAATGTGGTCAGCCCCGAGGAGATTATCAACAACTATGGAGCAGATACCGCACGGCTCTTTATCCTCTTTGCCGCTCCCCCGGAGCGGGACTTGGAATGGAACGATCAGGCGGTAGAGGGTGCCTACCGCTTTATCAACCGGGTATGGCGGCTGGTACAGCATGTATTACCTCAGATTAAAGATGCTGAAAGGGAATGGAACCCTGAATCCCTGGGAGCAGCTGAGAAGGACCTGCGGCGAGTTATCCACAGGACTATCCAGCGGGTGAGTGAAGACATCGAACTGAGGTTCAACTTCAATACCGCAGTGAGCGCCATTATGGAGTTGACCAATGCCCTTTATCACTATACAGAAGGAACGGCAGAGGAATCTTCATGGCAAAACGGTGTGCTCCGGGAGGGAATTATTACCCTGATTACACTCTTGGCTCCCTTTACACCTCATCTTGTAGAGGAGCTTTGGGAGCAAGTGGGTGAAGAAGGCAGCGTTCATGACCAGCAGTGGCCTCAAGTGGACCCAGATGCCCTCAAGGAAGATGAGATCACAATTGTTGTCCAGGTGAACGGACGGGTGAGGGAACACCTGAAGGTTCCTGTGGGATTGAAGGCCAAGGAGATGGAGAAAGTTGTGCTTTCCCAGCAGCGGGTTAGCCAGTTGATCCAGGGGAAGGAACTGGTAAAGGTTATTAGTGTCCCAGGTAAACTGGTCAACTTGGTTGTGCGGGAGAGTAAAAAGTAAAGATGAAGATAAAGAGCTTGAACCCGAATGAGTATGTAACTGGTTCTGTGAGTACCCCCTGCGGGTGGGCAGCTCTTGCTGTATCCGCATCTGGTGTGGCGGCCTGCATTTGGCCGTTGGTGGAAGTGTCTAGAGATAACGAGACTGCAGGGTACTGTACTCATCAATATGAATTGAAGCAAGCAGCAGAGGCGCTGCTTGCTTATTTTTCTGGGGAATTTGGTTTGTTAAAAAAAGTTTCTCTCGATGGAAGGAAATTATCCAGATGGCAGCGAATGGTATATAATGCAGTGCGATCCATCCCGCCAGGTGAGGTGCGTTCTTACAGGTGGGTTGCTGAGGAGTGCGGAAAAAGAGGAGCATCCCGGGCTGTAGGACAAGCGCTGGCAGCCAATCCCTTTCCACTTTTCGTTCCCTGCCACCGGGTGATACACAGCGATGGGCGCCCAGGAAATTTCACCTGTGGTGGGAGTATTTCGGGTTCCAGATTAAAGGTACTCCTTCAAGAGTGGGAAAAGGGAGGTATGGGTGCACTGAAAGAAATGGACCGGTTGCTTCGGGATAACCGGGGATGAGGATATCATGTGGGAGATCGATCGTAAGGTGCAAGTGTTTATCATCCTCTTTGCAGCAGCCCTGCTCTTTGCTGGCGGTTACAAGTATGCCAGCAGGTCTGGAGCCAGCGCTGTTCCCGAGTTGGCAGTCGTTGAGGCAGGAGATCCAAAGGAAGCAGAAGAGGATGAGCTTGCGGTGCATGTCGCCGGGGCGGTGAAAAGTCCTGGTGTTTATTATCTTAAGCCAGGGGACCGGGTGAAAGATGCGGTCCAGCAAGCAGTTCCTTTACCTGATGCGGAACTGAATTCTCTCAACCTGGCCCGCAGGGTAACCGATGGGGAAAAAATCTATGTTCCAAAACATGGTGAGGCAGCTGCTGTCGGTGAAAGCAGCATGGGACAGGGAATACCTGCTCAGCAGGGTGAAACCGGGGGTAAGATCAATATTAATACTGCCTCAGCCACAGAATTGGATACCCTGCCAGGAATTGGCCCATCACTGGCGGCGCGCATTATTGATTACAGAGAAAAAAGCGGTCCTTTCAAGTCCACCGAGGATATTCAGAAGGTTTCGGGAATCGGAGCACGCCGGTATGAACAACTCAAAGACCTGATTGCAGTCTAAAACAAGGATGGATAAACTGCCAAAAAAGTATCATTGAGACTATAGTATTTATTGATTATTCTAATAGATAGATCCTACCAAACACCCCGGCTTTTTATGGCTGGGTTTTTACCGGAGATCGCGAAGGGGCATTGTTCCAACAGTCAATTATTTTTAGGGACAGGCAGGAATTATTAGTTAAACAAAGAATATGAATCTATTAACGGCTAGTTTTATTTGAATGGGGGGAAGTGCGCTTCTATATGGAGCGCTACATAGAAGAGAAGGGAGGTAAATATTAGGGGGGCCACCGGTTAACAGCTGATTTAAAGTTGCCGGTTATGAATTTTTCCTGGGAGGTGATTATGGGAAGAGCTTAATTGTTTTTTTTGCAGAACGGACTGCCAAGTTTAATGTTTTAAGGGGGGAAAGTCTATGTCTCTCGAGTGGATGTTGGCAGTTGCAATATTGCTTCCACTGATTGCTGGAATTCTCGTTTACCTTATCCGACATTATCAAACACGCGGATTAATTGTAATCGTGACAGCAGTTGTTTTAATCGTCAACTCCATTTACTTCCTGAGGTGGGGTCCAGATACTTTCACACCGGGAAGCCCAATGTGGGGTACGATTATTACGATCCTTGATTATGCAATGTTGCTCTTCTACATCTATGTGGGTTTGTCTCTAAAGAACTGGCTCGTTCTTTTGTTTGCACTGACTCAGGTTATCCCGCTGGCCTGGTGGGAGTTCGGTGCAGGAGCTAGTACGGCCCTTGAGAAGATCAGCCCAGCGTTTGTGATTGACCAGCTTTCTATAGTAATGGTCATGGTGATATCGATTATCGGTTCACTTATTTGTGTTTACGCTATACGCTACATGTATGACCACGAGGAACACAAAAAACTGGAGAAGTCGCGGCAACCCCGTTTCTTTTTCTGGTTAGTAATGTTCCTTGGTGCAATGAACGGTCTCGTTTTGGCCGACAACCTAATGTGGCTTTACTTCTTCTGGGAAGTTACCACTCTTTGCTGCTTCCAGTTGATTGCTCATGACCTGACAAAGGAAGCCATCAACAACGGTGCCCGTGCTCTGTGGATGAACTCCATCGGTGGTACCGCAATGGTAGCAGCTATGATGTACCTTTACTTCACCAATGGCAACAGTGTTGACTACCTGACCCTCAGCAACATTATTGAAGCTGGCAGGAACGGCAGCCTCGGGGCAACGCTTATGTTGCCTGTAGCCTTGATGTGTTTCACCGGTATGATCAAGGCTGCCCAAATGCCCTTCCAGAACTGGCTGCTGGGAGCAATGGTAGCTCCGACACCTGTTTCCGCACTCCTTCACTCCAGCACCATGGTGAAAGCTGGAGTCTATCTTGTGATCAGACTTGCTCCTGCATTTGACCCGGTCCTGGGTGTTATGGTGGCCATCTGCGGGGCTTTTACATTCTTTGCTGCATCTGTGCTGGCCATCAGCCAGACTACAGGAAAGCGGGTGCTGGCTTACTCCACCATCGCCAACCTGGGTCTGATTGTTGCTTGTGCTGGCATCAATACCGAGCTTTCCATTTCAGCGGCTATTCTGCTAATCATCTTCCATGCCATCTCTAAGGGGCTTCTCTTTCTTTGTGCTGGTACCATCGAGCACCAGATCTGGAGCCGCGAGATCGAGGATATGGAAGGTCTGGCAGAAAAAGCGCCGCTCACCACATTCATTACAATTACTGGTATGCTATCTATGTTCTTGCCTCCATTTGGAATGCTTCTCGGTAAGTGGATGGCGTTGGAAGCTGTATATGTAGTTCCTCTAGCAGCAATTCTCTTTGTCCTGGCCAGTGCTGCTACGATGGTCTTCTGGGCGAAATGGCTGGGTCGCCTGTTACAGGTTACACCGCGGCTGGGAAGGAAGATCGAATCTCTGTCTCTCAGTTATACCGTACCCTTATGGTCACTGTTTGCCGGGATTTTTGCCTTTGGTATCGGTGTAGCGCCGTTGTATGATAAGTTTGTCCGGGCAGCTGTTGGCAATGTCGTTACCGTACAGCATGCCTTTGCTGAAGGCTGGAACATTCTAATTCCGGGTGCAGCAACTACCCTTTCTGCAGAGAAGGGGATAGAGATGCTTGGTTCCTACCCGGTATGGCCGCTGTTCATCGTATTCGCAGTAGCCATTGTCCTGCCTCTGCTTCTTGTTTCCCTTAAACCGCAGGAACTGCGGCCTGTTTACCTCTGCGGTGAGCAGGCAGGGGATGTAGATACCGATGAATGGTACGGTGCTGCTGACCAGAAAACAAAACTGGAGCTAGGTGGCTACTACTTCAAGGGTGCAGCTAGTGAAGAGGCATTGAACACCTGGGTCTACCTTATTGCCATCGCACTGTTCGTTATAATGTTCGGTATTGTGGTGGGGGTGAGCTTATGAACCCGGTGTGGATAGTGATTATTGCGATTGTTGTCGCACCGTTCATTGGAGGGTTATTGGCTGGTATTGACCGGAAGGTTACAGCCAGGCTGCAGGGACGCTATGGACCTCCGCTCCTTCAGCCGTTTTACGATTTCTTTAAGCTGCTTGGTAAGTCCAAAATTGCTACTAGCAGGACACAGTATGTGTGGATCATCAGTTACCTTGTTTTCATGGTCACATGTCTGGTCTTCCTGGTGCTGCAGCTGGACTTGCTGCTCCTGGTGTTTCTGCTTGGTTTTGCGGGTGTCAGCTTTGCGCTGGCTGGGTTCAGCACAAAGTCGCCGTACAGCCACTTTGGAGCGAACCGTGAGCTGCTGCAGATTCTGTCTTATGAGCCGATTCTGCTCTTAGCGGCGCTGGGAGTTTACGCACAGGTCGGAAGTTTCAATATCAGTGAGATCTTTAAGCAACAGACACCGCTGTTGACATCACTCTGGCCGATTTTCATCGCTCTGTTGGTGGTGCTGACTATCAAGATGCGGAAGTCGCCATTTGATATTGCAACATCACATCATGGTCACCAAGAGCTGGTTAAGGGTATTATGACCGAGATCTCAGGTCCCTACTACGCTCTGGTTACTCTGACTGAGTGGTATGAGTTGGTGCTAGTGCTCGGGATTATTTCCCTGTTTTGGGCCAACCCGCTCTGGGTAGGTATCCTGATTGCATTTGCGGCGTTCATACTGGAGCTTTTTGTCGACAACATCAATGCACGTATGACCGGTGGTTGGATGGTCAGATTTTGCTGGGCTATCGCTATCGTGTTTTGCGTTTTGAACATACTTTACCTTTACTTCATCAATATGAAGGGGGTGTTGTAAATGGGAATTATTCAAGTTTCTCAGGTTAAGTCTCCATGGATCATGCATTTTTGTAATAGTTCCTGCAACGGCTGCGACATTGAGGTATTGGCCTGTTTAACACCCCTTTATGACGTTGAGCGTTTCGGATTGGTCAACATGGGTAACCCGAAGCATGCTGATGTCCTTGTGGTTACTGGGCCCGTTAATTACCGGACAGCAAGAGTGCTGAAAAATCTGTATGATCAGATTCCCGATCCCAAAATGGTGATTGCAGTCGGTGCTTGTGCTGCTACGGGCGGCGTTTTCCACAACTGCTACAATATCCTGGGCGGCGTAGATAAGGTGCTTCCCGTGGATGTTTATGTTCCTGGTTGTGCGGCGCGTCCAGAGGCGATTATTGATGGTGTCGTGCTGGCCCTACAAAAACTATCGAAAGCTGTGGGGGTGGCAAAATGATAGAGAACATGAAAGAGATTAGTAAAGATACACTGCTGAAAGAGGTACAGAAGTTTGCCGACGCCAAGGCACGGTTTGTAACAACCGTCTGCAATGACCTGGGTGATAAGCTGGAGGTTACATATTATTTCAACTACAGCCCCGGGATGGAAATGGTCGCAATGCGAATGGCGGTCGGCAAGGATGAAGAGGTTCCCAGCATTAGCGGGATCTATCTTACTGCTGTACTCGTTGAAAATGAAATGTTTGAACAATATGGCCTCAAAGTGAAGAATATTGCCATTGACTTCGGCGGCTTAATGTTTCTGACTAAAGATTGTCCAGCAAAACCTATGTCCAGGAATGGGGCCGTTGGCGGGAAGGGGGGCGAGTAAATGGCACCGCGTACAGTTGCACCATTTGGCCCACAGCACCCGGTTCTTCCGGAACCGATCCAGCTGAAAATCACCTACGAAGATGAAAAAGTGGTGGATGTTGTACCAGCTCTTGGTTACGGTCACCGTGGTATTGAAAAGGCCTGCGAACTAAATGAGTACCCGAAGAATATCCATTTGGTAGAGCGGATCTGTGGTATCTGTAGCTGCATACATGGGATCAGTTACTGTGAAACAGTAGAAAAGCTCTGGCCCATGGAAGTTCCGCCGCGTGCCAAGTACTTGCGCACCATCTACTCAGAGATGAGTAGAACCCACAGCCACCTGCTCTGGCTTGGGCTGCTCTGTGATGCTCTGGGATTTGAAAGCATGTTCATGCAGTTTTGGCGGATCCGTGAAAAAGTACTGGATCTACTCGAGATGACATCCGGCACACGGGTTACTCACTCGGTTTCCGTTGTCGGTGGTGTGCGCCGGGATATCGATGATGAACAGAAGAAGATCTGTATCAATGTCTTGCAGGATGTGCGGAAGGAAGCCGCTGCCTTGATCAATGTTTTGGCGAGTGACCCAACTGTCAAGGCGCGTACGGTTGGTAAAGGCGTCCTGACCAAGGAACAGGCCATTCTGCTTGGCAACAATGGTCCCCACCTGAGGGCCTCTGGCGTTAAAGAGGACTGCAGGATGGATGGGATGCAGGCGTATGATGAGTTGGGATTTGAGCCCATCGTAGAAACAGACGGCGATTGCTTCGCCAGGGCCCTAGTCCGGGCAAGAGAAACCCTACAGGCAATCGACCTGCAGCTGGAAGGTTTCAGCAAGATGCCGGAAGGGGAAATTTTTGTACGTCCCAAGGGGAGCCCACCGGCGAATGAAGCGGTTTACAGGAGTGAACAGTGCCGAGGTGAGTGCTTCTACTACGCCAAGGGAAATGGCACCCGCAACCTGGATCGTTTCCGTGTGCGGACACCGACCTTTGCCAACATTCCGTCTCTACTTG
>CALGIY010000113.1 GCA_937914965.1 uncultured Thermoanaerobacteraceae bacterium
AAGAGCTCATTTTCTAAACCTTCTATCTGCTTTATATACTCTTTTATATCTTTTTTCATCTTTAGAAAAATAATTGCCATAGGCTGGGTTTTCTATTTCCATTTCTACTATTAAATCATAGCCTAATTCATAACTATCTACATGTACAACTGGATGTAGATTTCTAGCCTTACCCATTTTAACTATGGTTCTAAAATCCTCTATATTTAAAAACCTTTCAAACAATATATTGTTTTCTCCAGTTTCCCTTGCTATACTTCCATTATTGGCAAGTATAATTAAGGGTTTATCAATGGATTTAGTCAATTCCTTAGCAGAAAAATATCTTCTGCCTGTAGCTATTACAATTTCATATCCATTTTTAATTAATCTATTAATAAATTCAATATTTTCCCTTGAAATTTCTTTCTTATCATCTAATAGGGTATTATCTAAATCAATAGCTATTAGCTTGTACATTTTACCACCTCTACTTTTCCCTATTATATCAGAAAATAGTAAAGAAAAGAAAAAAATACTTCAGTAATACTGAAGTATTTTATTCCCCGTCCTCATCCTCATCTTCATCATATTCAAATTCATCTTCAAATTCATCATCAATAAAATCTAAATCATCTTCTGCAAATAGCATTCCAAAGGCCTCTGATACAATTCCAAATTCCTCTTCATCTTCAATATAAGACAGGAATTCATCCCCATCATCATCCTTCGCGAACTTGAAAATAATCTGTTCATCCTCATCCATAGGTTGGAGAACCACATATTCTTCGCTGTCCAATAGAAACTTTTTGATAAGGATAAATTCATGTTCCTGTCCTTCTTCATCTTCAAGTAGTATTTGGACATCTTCTTCCCAATCGATACTCATTATCTGTCACCTCCGTGTAAAATAACAATTCCCACCATCATCCCGAATGAATACCTATTATATCACCCCTCCCTGTTTCGCCGCCAAGTCAGGTAACTCTCCAGGATCAGGCAGGCGGCCACCTGGTCAATCACTTTCCTTCTCTTGCGCCTCCTTAGATCACCCTCCAGTAAAGCGCGTTCTGCAGCTACCGTAGTCAAACGCTCATCCCAGAAAATAACCGGTACACCGATCTTCTCACCAACGTTCTCTCCAAAAGTGGCATATGCTGGTGCTTCCTCATTTGGTGTCCCATTGAGGTGCCTGGGATATCCGACCACGATCTCATCAACATTATATTCACGGGCCAGGTTACAAACTGCCCGGAGGTCTTCTCGATTGCTTTCCCGCTGAATGGTGGTCAGAGCCTGCGCTATGATCCCCAACTCGTCACTAACAGCTACACCAATCCTCTTTGTTCCCATATCGAGCCCTAGTACCCGCATAAAACACCCCTAATATACCTTTATATAGAAAAACGGACACGCCGCCGCACAGTACCCGCACAGTAGGCAGTCCTCCTTACGCACATGGGTCTTCCCATCTGAGCCTATAAACAATGCCCCCTGTGGACAGTGTTTAGCACACTCCCCGCAGCCCTCACACCAGGGATCAATATGCAGCTCTCTTTTAGCACTGCTGACCTGTTTTTTTAACTGATCAGGTACCGAGAGGCCGCTGGCCACCCGAACATTAATGTCTACCTCCGGGCGTGTCTTCATACCAACGGCTACCGCTGCCGCAAAAGGACGGCTGAAAGCGAAGTTAAGCGCCTCCGCCGCCTGTGGTAGGAGGTTACCACCCCCAAGGGCCTTCATGAGATAAATGCCCTTACCTGCAGCCTCAGCTTTAGTTAGAACAGCCTCCATCTCCTGGCGTGTTCCATCCTGGATTCCCAGACCCTTAATATTGAAGAGGGGAAAGATGACATCGATCTCTGGTATTTCTAAAGCTGCTTGTGCTGCCGCCACCCTATGGGTAGAAATACCCACCGCCCTCACCAATCCCTTTTCTTTTGCATTGATCAGATAATCCAGAGCTTCCTTGTGCCCCCGGATGGTTAGAGCTGATTCTTGTTCATGGAGCAGAAAGATATCGACATAATCACGGTCCAACTCCCGCCTAGCCTTTTCTAGGCTCATTTCCATCTCTTGTGCTGTTACAGAGTAGGATTTCGTAGCAATAATCACATCTTTGTTAGGAACAGATCGCAACAGCAGCCTGAGATAGGCATAGGTGTCGTAAATCTCGGCGGTATCAAAAAAATTAACCCCCTGCTCAACGGCATATTGAAGTAGTGCTGCCCCTTCAGCAAGAGGTAGATTAGCCTGCAAAGGCCCCATGGTAAGCACCCCAAAACAGAGGCGCGAAACCTCAAGGCCTGTTCTTCCTAGAGTTCTGTATTCCATTTAACAGCCTTTCTCAAGATAGTTCGTCATTAATTCTTCTAAAAGGTCGTCACGCTCAAATCTACGGATCAAATTACGGGCGTTGCGATGATTGGTAATATATCCTGGATCCCCAGAAAGAAGGTACCCCACCATCTGGCTGATGGGATCATACCCCTTCTCCTTGAGAGCAGAATAAACAGCAAAAAGGGTTTCCTTTGCCGAAGCACCTTCTTCACCGCGGAATCTGTAAGCCATCGTTTTACCCAGTTCGTCTTCATTCATCTTCATTTCACCCCTGGTGTCGATTGGCATCGCCCCTTATCTATTCTCTATTTTTAGGAACGATCCTGCTATTAAGGAAAAATATTTCAAAAAATTATTGCTTTAGCTGCTGGCGAAGGATCTCCATTCCCATCTCCAGTGCTTCTTCCAGGCGTGCCGGATTTTTTCCACCCGCCTGGGCCATCTCCGGCTTACCTCCACCTCCACCATCTACGATCCGGGCCACTTCCCGAATCAGTTTCCCAGCGTGTAATCCCTGTTTTTTGACCAGGTCCTTGCTAATAAAACTGACAAGGCCAACTTTGTTATCCAGGGGACTGCCCAGAAGAGTTACCCCAGATCCAAGCCGGTCCATTAACAAATCACCCAAAGAACGGAGAGCATCCATATCATGGACTGCTGCATTGACTGCCAGCACCTTGACACCTTCCACCTCAATCGCCTGATCCAGGAGAGAGTCAA
>CALGIY010000114.1 GCA_937914965.1 uncultured Thermoanaerobacteraceae bacterium
TCATTCCTCGCAGTACCAAACCGGGATGCGGTGCCCCCACCAGAGCTGGCGGGAAATGCACCAGTCCCGGATATTTTCCAGCCAGTTCAAATAAATCTTGGTAAATCGTTCGGGGACAAAACGAATACGCCCCTCTTTCACCGCCTTGATGGCCGGCTCTGCCAGGGGTTTCATCCGCACAAACCACTGTTCCGAAACCAGGGGCTCAATGGTAGTATGACACCGGTAGCAGTGCCCCACCGCATGGGAATAGTCCTCTATTTTCGGCAGAAGTCCCAGATCAGAGAGGTCCTGCACCACCTTAAGGCGTGCCTCTTCCCTGGTCATTCCGGCATACTTTCCAGCCTCCGGGGTCAAGATCCCGTCTTTACCGATCACAACTATTTCCGAGAGTTTGTGACGGCGGCCCATCTCAAAGTCAGCCGGGTCATGGGCAGGAGTTAACTTTACCGCTCCCGTTCCGAAAGCAGGGTCCACTGCCTCATCGGCGACAACCGGAATCTCGCGGTTCATTAAGGGCAGGATCACTTTTTTGCCGATCAGATTACTGTAGCGTTCATCCTCGGGATGAACCGCAACCCCTACATCCCCCATCATGGTTTCTGGACGGGTTGTAGCCACTGTGACCCCAGGCCCCCCGTCCGCACTGGGATAGTTTACATAATATAATTTGGAGTCTTCATCCTCATGTTCAACTTCTATATCTGAAATAGTCGTATGACACTTCGGGCACCAGTTGACAATATAACTGCCCCGGTAGATCAAACCTTTTTCGTAGAGGCGCTGAAAAACTTCACGTACCGCCCGAGAGCAGCCGTCATCCATGGTGAAACGCTCCCGCTCCCAATCGCAGGATGACCCAAGCTTCTTGAGCTGGTTGATGATTTCACCACCATATGACTTCTTCCAGTCCCACACGCGCTCTAAAAACTTCTCACGGCCGAGGTCATATTTGCTCAAGCCCTCTTTGGACAACTGTTCCTCCACCCGGGCCTGTGTAGCGATACCGGCATGATCAGTGCCCGGCATCCACAGAGTATTGAAACCCTGCATGCGGCGCCAGCGAATCAACACATCCTGGAGGGTGTTGTCTAGAGCATGTCCCAAGTGTAGTTTACCAGTCACATTAGGAGGAGGGATCACAATACAGAAAGGGTCTCCCCCATCCTCGGGTTCTGCATGAAAATAATTGTTCTGTACCCAATTATCGTACCACGTTTTTTCGACCTGATGCGGGTCATATGTCTTCGGAATTAACTTTTCGTCCGCCATTTTGCCTCCCTCAATCCGCAGCTGCTCCCATTCAGGATAACTCCCTGCAGCACTCGTTTATTGTTCAATTGTATGTTTCCCATGTAGTATTTGTCAACTTAGTCAACAAGGATGGACACCGGACCGTTCTGGACATGGGGACGGTTCTGCTGTCCAACTAATAGCCTGTCAAGGACATCTCTTGAATGGCATGCATATACACCCTTTTCCAGGAAGGATATCAATCATCTATGGCGAAAAGAACTGTTATTACTGGTTATTCATCCCAGTTCCTGTGTATACGAATTCAAAAATGAAAGGGTGATACAAATGGATATTGTACAGCTTATTATTTTGATTATTCTTGCTGTAGGTCTGGTCTATTACTTCTTGGTAGCAGCAAGTGTTAAAAATAGTAAGTCCCGCATCAATGATCTGCTGGTTGTTGGCCTCTTGATCTTAGTCAGTGCCTATCTGGAAAGACAGCTTCCCATCTGGTCTTCTGTAAATTCTACTCAAATAGCAGGTTTTCTGATTTTTGCTTACGCTTGGATCTTAGTAATCATCGAAAAATTCCGGGAAGGGCTGAAAGATGAATAAAGCAATAAAGCAAGCCTGGCCCCGAATTACCCACTACGCTCCCCCAACCCGGGCCATCAGACGCCGCAGCAGGTAGTAACCGGCTAGGTTCAGCAAAAGAATTACCAGCACCAGCACCGCTGCTGTAGCGAAAGCAACAGAGAATTCCCCGGTTTCCATGGCTACCAGGTAAAGGTGCATGGAGAGGGTTCGCGCCGGGCTGAAGACCGATTTAGGCACCAACAGAGAACCGCCCAAAGTCAGCAGGAGGGCAGCAGTTTCCCCGATCACTCGGCCCACACCCAGAAGGGAAGCAGTTAAAATCCCGGGGAATGCGCTGGGCAGAACTACATGGATCACTGTATCCCACTTGCTCACCCCTAGAGCCAGACTCCCCTCACGGAAAGACTGCGGGATAGAGTGCAGTGCCTCCTCTGAAACCCGGACAATGGTCGGCAGGATCATGCAGAAAGCGGTGAGAGAACCAGTCAAGATCGACCAACCCCCGGTGAGCGGCCGCAGTAAGACAACAAAGAAAGCGAATCCGAATAGCCCGATAACAATCGATGGAATCCCAGCCAGCGCATCTGTAAAGAACCTGATCACCCGCACTAAAGGGCCTTCCCGGGTAAATTCCGTCAGATAAATCGCTGCACCCACACCTACCGGGGTTGCTAAACTCATGGTCAGTAAGGTAAAAAAGATGGTACCAATGAGTGGGGATAGGATTCCCCCTTCACTCCCCATGCGGCGGGGGTTCTCCAGAAAAAAGGAAAGGCTGAGCTTTCCTAGTCCCTGTACCAATATATATCCTACAATCAACACCAGAATGGCAACAGTAAGCAGAGCAGCACCCCAAACAAAACCCTCGGCCAACCTCTCCTTTAACTTAATACTCATCTGGCCCTTACCCCCTTCCCAGCAACAAGCAGGGCAAAACCGTTTAAGAGCATAATCACAAGAAACAACACAACCCCTGTAGCAAAAAGAGCCTGAGCGTGATCACCAGAAGCATACGCCATCTCCAGTCCGATATTGCCGCTGAGCGTCCTGACCGGTGAAAAGATCGATCTGGGGAGTGCCGGTGCATTACCAGCAACCATGAGAATGGCCATCGTCTCCCCGATCGCCCTTCCCATTCCGAGCACAATACCAGCAGTAATCCCTGCTCGAGCAGCAGGAAGCTGGTTGTAGAAAATGGTCTGCCACCGGGGTACACCCAGAGCATAAGAACCTTCTTTATATTCATGTGGTACAGCCCGCAGAGCGTCCTCAGAGATATTAACAATGGTCGGCAGAATCATAATCGCCAACACTAAGGAGGCTGCTACGATCCCGAAACCGGTTTTCATCTCCGGTGACAACAGATCTCCAAACCAATTCACAGCTGCAAAGCGCACCGCGGGTACTATAATCGTCATCCCAAACAAACCGTAAACAACAGAGGGGATCCCCGCCAGGAGTTCCACAGATCGGCGAGTCCAGAAAGCAATGGTCTTTGGTGCATACTCCGCCAGGAAGATTGCGGTGGTCACACCCAGAGGAACTCCAATCAATAGAGAGCCAAAAGTCACCGCCAGAGTTCCAGCAACCATCGGCAGAATCCCAAATGTGCCTTCCCCTGGCAGCCAGTTCATTCCAAAAAGAAAAGAGAAAAAACCTTTTTTCGCCAAGAGCGGGTATCCCTGAAGAAAAACAAAGAATCCCACCAACACAACCACCAAAATCGAGGTCAATGCACACAACATAAGGAGTTTAGGGTAAAACCTTTCTTTGACCGGCAAAGACATGTAACTGCTCCTTCCTCTAAAGGGGTTTCTTCATAAAGGGGTCAGGCTTGCTTATTTGCCTTATTGAATATTTGCATTGCTAGAACTGCAGCCAATGAATAGAATCCCGGAGAACACAGCGACTCTAGGCAGGAATCCCATTCTATTTGACCGAAATAAATCCTCGTTCCACAATCTGCTGCCCTTCAGCACTGAGCGCGAAATCAATAAACTGCCTGGCCATGCCTGTAGGGTTTCCCTGTGTCAGGTAAAAAAAGGGGCGTGCCAGCTTATAGGTGCCACTTCTGATCGTTTCCCTGCTCGGTTTCACTCCATCAACAGCCACTACTTTGACCGAACCATTAACATTCCCTAAAGAAATGTAGGCCACAGCACTGATGTCACTAGATACTGCAGTGCGCAGGGAACCGGTGGCGTTCTGCACACCCACCTTACTGCTGATGCGCTTCCCCTGCATCACAATATCTTCAAAAGCACCACGTGTCCCTGAGCCCTCTTCCCTGGTAAATGCATCAATTGCCCCATCATCCCCACCGACATCCTTCCAGTTGGCGATCTCACCAGTATAGATCCGGCGTACCTGGTCAAGAGTTAAATCCTCTACCCGGTTGTCGGGATTGACCACCA
>CALGIY010000115.1 GCA_937914965.1 uncultured Thermoanaerobacteraceae bacterium
AAAGCCCGGCTGCCCGCTGCCTGCCGAAAGGGAATGGGCGAAGCAGTCATTGACGTAATCAAGGATCGGCGCGCAGGAGCGGAAATTGGTCGTGATCGACATGACCCCACGCGCCCCGTGCTGGGCATGGAACAGGTCGCGTGCCTGCACGTACGCCCCCACATCCGCACCACGGAAACGATAGATTGCCTGCTTGGGGTCCCCCACCAGGAACAGGGCGCCAGGGCGGATGCGCCATGCGGTCCACGGGGCATCGGGCGCGTTCTTGGGTGGTTCACCGCACAGCCGCCAGAATATCTCGGTCTGGACGGGGTCGGTGTCCTGGAATTCATCAACCAGAAGGTGGGTAAACCTCTTCTGAAAGTAACGGCGTACCTCCGGGTTATCTCTGAGCAAAGCAGCTGTCCGCTGTAACAGGGCCTGGAAGTTGAGCTTTGATCTTTCATCTTTCAGGTCTCGATAATAATCAAGAGCCGGCTGTACGAAATCCACCAAAACACTATACGAGTGTTCCCTCCACTGCCGCAAAGACGGCAGCAGGTACTTTTCTTTGAATTCTTCAAAAGCATCAAGAGCATTTTGGGCATCATCCGGGTGTGCCCAACGGTTCTTAGTTATCCTGGGTTTCCGGTCCAGGTCAGACAGAAGGTTGAGCAAGTTCAAGGGTTCCTCTAAATTGAAGATACTACGGTGCTGGACCCCTTTTCTGATCAAGCTCTGAAGATCATCCCACCCCTTTGGTGGTACCTGATCTGGCAGCAGGTCCTGGCCCCAGTCCAGCAAACGGTATAATTCACACCGGATCCTGTTAAAATCGGGCAGAGGGACTGCTGCCTGCACAATTTCTACATCAGGGTAATTAATCAGTGTCTCATAAAAATCTTTTAGATCGCCGGGTTCACAGCCGATCCTGCTGAGATCATCCAAAGCTTTGGGATCAGATAACTGTATGTGTAAAACATATTCATCCCAGGCCCTGCTTCTTAGTGCTGCATCATCTAGTTCCTCTAGCTCTTCAAAGACAGGATCGATTCCCGCCTCCACAGGACGCTCCCTCAGTAGGGTTGCACAAAAGGAGTGAACAGTACCTATAAAACAGTGTTCCAGATTATCCAAGGCCTGATTCAATTTTACCTTTTTCACCGGATCCAACTCTTCAGCAAAAGCTTCTTCCAGAGCAAGCTGGAATCTTCCCTTCAATTCAGCAGCAGCTTTTTTGGTAAAGGTGATGGCAGTAATGGTTTCGACCCGGCAGCGACCCTCTTTGATCAAAGCGACCATCCTCCGTACTAAACTGCTGGTTTTTCCGGAACCCGCACCCGCCTCTACCAACAGACAGGTGTCCAGGTCATTGATAATCTCCTGCCGTGCCGCTTCATCTTTTAAAAGAGATTTAGACATATTCCTGCAGCCTCCTCCAGGGATCCATCCGTGCAGCAGCACGGCTGTTGTAAAGAACTTTTGCCCGCGGCACTGCTCTCTCTGGGGTGCAGATCGTTGCATACTCACAGTAATGACATCGTGAATCATCATGAGTTGTTACAAAGGTGCCGCTCTCCACAATCTCGTAGGCTGTATTCAATAAATCCACCAGCATCTCCCGATTTTTCGCCGAATGAGTCACATGCCTTCCTTCACCCTTTCTGGTGGGGAAAATATAGCCTGCAGACTCAACTTTTGCAATCTTACCGGGAGATATTTTCTTCAGGATTTCTTCTGCAGCAAGGGCATACAGGGCGTGCTGCACCTGCCGGCCCTTATTGAAAAATAGCTGTTCTCCATAATTTCTGGCGCTTCCGGTTTTATAATCCCAGATGCAGTAGTTCCCATTTGGAAGCTGGTCAATCCTGTCGATTCTGCCGCGGAAAGCAAGGACTCTTCCCCGGCCAAGATCCAACCGGACCGGATCTGCCAGCCCACAACCAGCCTTTTCCACTTCCTCTGGCCCCATACCAAAGGGCACTTCAAAATAACGAGGAGTAGAGCCCCTGCGTGATTCTGTTGTCAAAAAAACATCACAACACTCTAGGATCTCGCTGACTTCACTTTGCAAAACAAGATCACTGGGTGGTGGAATCTTTTCTTTGTAGAGTTCGATCAACTCACCAGCCATCTCAAAAAGATAGTTTTTATGCTTTTCTGGTTCTACCTGCTCACCTGAAGCTGTTATCTCCCTCATAAAACCGCAGAAAAGGTTGTGGAGAAGATTTCCGCGCCCTAAGGGGTCAAGCCACCTTGTGGGGTCAAAAGACACCTCATCCGGAGGGTAGACTCCCAGTACATACTTGAGAAAATAGGCGAAAGGGCAGCTCGCCAGATACTCGATCTGGCTGCAGGAGAGAATTCTTCTGGACAGCCAAGGAGCAGTATCGCCAGATGTCGTCAGAGCGCCATCGTATGCAGTTGGTATCTCTTCCTGCCTGTCAACAACAGCTGTTTGCCCCCTCGCGATACCTTCGTAGCACTGACCCACCACTGCAGCATCTTTCAGATCTCCAGCAAGATTACGACAGATCCACCATTCCACTTCATCAAGGGGAGCGTTACCGTCCTGGCTGCAGTATCCAACAGGGGGCCCCAGGTAATTTAAGAGATCTGAGTAATCAGGGGCCTGATCTCCTTCCAGCAGCCGGTATACCTGCAGGAGGATCGACGCCGGATAAGCATCCCTGTTCTCCACAACATCATATGAAGGGTAACTTAACACCAATTGTCCTTTTCGGGAGGCCAGGGCAGTAGCCATTAGAAACTGTTTTTCCTCTAGTTTGTTGGCCCCAAGAGAGAGACCCACATGGATTTTCTGCCGTTCCGAGTCCAGGAGTACCGGGTCCTGTCGGAAGTCACCGGGAAAGGTACCGGCATCCAGTCCCACAACAAAGGTATGGGGACGCCTTGACCAGATTAGATTGCGGTAGCTCGTAAGGTGCAGCTGCCCTGGTTTTGGGCCAGAGTGTCCTACGCGCAGGTTTTCTAATATTTTTGTCAACCTTTCCACTGCATCTTCCAACCCCAACTCAAAGGAGCAATAGGGAGCAGTCTGGTGGACGCAGGAGGTGATGGCAGATAAAGCCTCGCGGTCCAGTTCATCTTTTACCCTGCTCAACTGAATTAGGTTTTTTGTCAGGCCACTGCAAAAATCCTGGAAGCTTACCCGTCCTCTTTCATCTGGTACTGAAATCTGTTCAAGCAGAGATTGGATTAATAAATGAAGTTGTGAGCCATTCTCACTCTCCTGAAGGAGTTGATAGCGATCCCTACCCCACCCGATCCCGGAATTTTTCAGCAGCCTTGATGCTGCCAGAGGATCTATCTCCTCACCTGAGTTCTCGGAATGAAGGACCACATCACCGCTCGTGCACAGATTAATCAAGGTACTAACTGAAAAGTCACTATTGATCCAATTGATAATCCCCTGTAAAACTTTCCCGGGACCGGTGAGAGCAACAGGTATGCCCTCGAAGACAGTTAAACCAAATCCCGTCATACGGGATAATGAATAAAGTGCCGGTATATACTCATCCTTAGTACAGGCCACACTGACCTGATCCAAGGGTATTTTCTTTTCCAGTACCTGGCGCAGTACATTTCTAAGCTCATTAGCCATGCCGTAAGCGTGGAAAAAAACCACAGAGCCGTCTCTAATATCCTCTTTCCTTGCGGTCGTTTCGACAGGTAAGCGAAGCAAACGCTCTCCCGCAAGTTTACTAATCAGGTCATTCTCCAGCGGTTTCCACTGGAGAAAAGAGGGCACCAGGTAGACGAGATCATCACCTTCAACCAGGTAATCAGGCACCAGGGTCAGAGCCAATGAAATTAGCCCTGGATGATCCAAACAGCAATGATCTATAAGGTAATGCTCATATTCATGAAGCAGCATCCTGATATCTTGGCCCTTTTCCGGGCAAATAAAGTCATCATCTGCAAGACTACTGCTTTTTACACCACACTCTCTCAGCTCTTGGAGTGCTGAGGTCAGGGCTTCCACTAGCCCCTGTGTGGGATTCAACCTGGCAAAGTACTGAAAACGCCCTTCTTCTTGAAGTATTAAGAATATCTCTTCTACTGCAGACAGAACAGCGTAACCAGAAAGTAAAGTGATTTGATGCTCTGCCAGGTAGTCCCCCGCAGCTCGCAGAGCAAGACCTGTAGGCGTTTCTGTTCGTAGATTGACCCAACCCATCCCGGATTGAGCTAGAGTTTCACACAAAACATTTCCGGCCTGGTAGCTAGGAACAACAAGGCGTTTTTCCTGCAGCAGGTATTTCTGGCATGCCTTGGCCAACGATGATAGAAGAAGATTCACTTATCTCTCCTCCCCTCCTTCACAATTCCAAAGCGCAGAAAAGTGGGGCTCAAATAAAGGCTCGTCTTGGTGTTCTCTCCTTCGCGGACAAGACCAAGTTCTTGGAAGACTATTTCCGCCCACTCTTTGATGTCCCCCCCTTGCCGCCAAGAAAGATATTGCTGCAGCAGATCATTCCTGGCACAGAGAAAGGGACGCACATCTACAGCATGACCAATGCTCTCCTGGATGCCTTTGTATTCGTTAACAGAGAGAGAGAGAACCGTATGAACTCTCTCACCCACCTCCACAGACTGTGAAGAGAAAAACTTTAAACCAGAATTCAGCCTTACCAGGGTCCACCCAGGACCACTTTTCACATCAACTGCCTGGCCCTTGATATAAAAGGCCGGCTCAGGGTTATCCTTTCCGTGCGGTTCCAGATAATCTAGACAGACCACTTCACTGGGCGGTGGTACAGCGGCAAGGCCGGCATCTACTTCGATCCAGTGCACCTGATCTTCGGGCTGCAAGCGCTCCTGGGCAATTTTGTTCAAGAAAGACTTCACCTCAGGAATATTTTTTGGGTTAAGGGAAAAACCTGCTGCCAGTTTATGCCCACCAAATCTATTCAAAGCACCAGTTTGGGACTGGCACTCGGCCAGGGCCTCTACCAGGTCAAAATCGCCTAAAGACCTTGCGGAGAATTTCACTTCCTCTCCACAGATAGCACCGACTGCTGCAGGCCGGGAGACGGCATCTGCAAGTCGCCCGGCGGCTATACCAACAATTCCTTCATGCCAGTCTGGTGATGCTAGTATGGGAAAATCAGACCCATCATACCTGGAAAGGCAGTCCTTTTTGATCACTTCCACCGCATTTTTACGTTCTGTGTTGATCTTTTTCAGTTCCTGGGCAAGAGGTTTCGCTTCATCCGGGGTCTCTGCAGCAAGCAGTTGGTATGCCAGGATAGGATCGCCAAACCTCCCGGCAGCATTGATGTGAGGACCAAGGATCCAGCCCATTGTCCGCCCAGTAATCTGATACCGATCACCATTTAGCAGTTCCTGCAGGCCGGGACGCAATTTTTTTCGCATCTGCAGCAGGCCTCGCCTTGCCAGAATGAAATTATCTCCCGTCAGGGGGCAGACATCGACCACAGTGGCCAGGGAAACCAGATCCAGGAAATCGTCAGGTTTAGGTAGATTAAGCAGTTGGGCAACAGCACAGCAGGTAAGATAAGCAACACCTGCCCCGGAAAATTCCCTGTAACAGGAGGCCCCAGGAAGCTTCGGGTCAACCAACGGTACCTCCGGAATTTTTTCTTGGGGCTCGTGGTGGTCAGTAATAACCAAATCGATCCCCAGATCCTGTGCTGTTTCTACCGCCTGTAATGCTGTTATACCATTATCCACAGTTACAATCAGGTCAAAATTCTCTTTAACTGCTCGCTCTACATGAACAGGACTGATACCATAGCCATCATCCTGGCGGGACGGCAGATAAATATCGACATTGGCACCACACCGTTCCAGAAACCTTTTCATAATCAGTGTGCTGCAGATCCCGTCACAATCATAATCCCCAAAAATCAGCACCTTCTCCTGGTGGGCAGCAGCCTCGGCAAGACGTCCTGCCACCTGCTCCATTCCAGGCAGCTGATATGAATCAATCACTCGGGATACACCAGATAGGTTATCTAAACTTAAACCCCTGGCAGCCAGAACACCATCCAAAAGATTAAATGTTGGGTAAATAATACTTGTATTGCGAAATTTCCAGACAGGCATATTTATTCACAGCGCTATCTCCGCTGCTGTCACCTCCCCTAACAATTATTCGTAATGAAAAGAGCATCTTCCTTTTTTAGATGGCGCTCTTTTTTGGATGATGTTTTATTCTACCGTTTTATGGTTTTCACGTAACGTTTATCCTGGATTAATATTAACCTAATGGCGCACTATAAAAAATGATACTACTTAAAAAAATAGGGGGAATAAATGTGACAATCGGAGTAAAAGTAAATCAGGTATTGGCTTCACTGGAAAGTGCCACCGCAGAATTAAAAACCTTCGCACTGGATACGCAGGACAAAAACGCACAGACGATGTTTTCTGACTATTCTAAACAGCTGGAGGAGATCAAAAACGGCATTAAAGGTCGAGTGAATTACTTGGAAGAACAGGAACCGCAGTACAAGGTTTTTGAACAGCAGCAGCAGTAAATTAACAATCAAAAAGCCCGCCGATCTTGGCGGGCTTACTTTCTTTATTTTGTTGACAACTGCTAGGAAATCATACTGTCAATCAATTTCCGGACATCAGCAAGCATCTCTTTGCGCTCAGCATCTGAGACAAGAGGCACAGCGCAGTAGTTCTTGAATTTTACATCATCAAATCCGCAGAACTCTCCAAATCCTCCAACCAGGGAGATCCGCATCGACTCTAGCATACCGGTATCCTGGGCTATCTTTTCATCGGCGCCTGATGTAGTAATGAAGAGCGCTCGTTTGCCGCTCATAAGACCACGGGAACCTTGATCCGTATACTCATAGGCAAATCCAAGGCTCATTACCCGTTCAATATATCCCCTCATGATCGCGGTTACCGAGTACCACCAGACTGGGCTGATGAAGGCCACGAGATCTGCCCATCTGACATCCTGCTGCTCTTTGGCGATCTCCTCAGGGACTTTATGATCTGGCACAAGCTCCTGCCCGCTCAATACTGGATCCCAGTTCATGGCATAAAGGTCCTTGACTTTAAATTGTGCTTCCTTCTTCTCTAACTCATCCCTCACTACCCCTAAAATAGCAGCATTAAAGCTTTTGGGATAAGGGTGAGAATAAACCACCAGGACATTCATGATTTTATGCACCATCCTTTTTTAAAAAATATCTCAGCAAACCATATCAGTATCATCCCCATTGAAGATGGGTACTAACATATTATTCTAGGTTAGGGGTGGGATCCCTTTTGTTTGCTTCTATAACAACTGCCATAGAAAATCCTAAAAAAAATGCAGGTCTTGCTGATCTTTTAGTCGAAACTATAACTTTAAGGAAGGGCGTGTTACCACAAATTATTAAAATCCATAATAACGGGAGGAAGAGCTATGTCTGAAGATTCCGGGAAAAAGATGATCATTGTTTCCTGCCCAGGTGGTTCTAATGTATCTTTAATGTCTTACAAAGCTGCAGGTATCTTACAAAAAGAAGGTTACGGTAAATTCGTGCGCCTAGCCGGAGATAAATTTAAAGAAAAGGACCAGAAGAGATTATCAGAAGCAGCTCAGGACGCAGATCAGTGGCTGCTCATCGATGGATGCACCAAAGCATGCGGGAAAGCCGCTCTTGATAGTGCAGGCATAAAGGCTGATCATTATGTGGTTGTAACAGATCTTGGGATCGAACGGGAAATGAAAATGGATTTTACAGATGAAGAGTTAGATAAAGTTCTAACCGAGGCGAAAAGAGTTATTGGTTAAGTCCATATATATTTTAAGGAGCACTTTTTAAAGTGCTCCTTTTTGGTTTGCCCAACATGTTTGCATGGAACCGTATACTCGCCCGCTTTTTTAATGGGACAACTGTCCCAACTCAGCATCCTCAGCCGAAGGGGAATTTTATCGTACCTCTGCTGCTGTTACTATCCGAAGAGTTAACAGCAAATGACGAAGGTAACCTTTGAACATCACCACCACATTTTGGGCATTTTACCTTGTTCCTTTTCAACCAACTGACGACAGCCGAAAATTTGTGACCACAATCTTTGCACTGATACTCATACAACGGCATGTGTCAATCACTCCTCTCTACCCCCAGCCTTTTCTCATCGATCACCGGTTTGTAGGTTAACCACCCACCCGATAATAATCTTCTTCCCCATGACAATCCCCCTTATATTTAAATATTCATATAATATGATATCAATTGTAAAAAAAATTAACCGAACAGTTATTTAACTAAATAGTAACCGCACAATTTTTCGTGCATCCTCATTGATTACACTATAATATACTTCCAATCCACAGCGCCTTCCTTCGATGATACCAGCGCTGCGAAGTTTGGCTAGGTGCTGTGAAATGGTTGACTGCGGCATCTCAAGACAGTTTTGAATATGAGAAACATTGCACTCATCCTGGGACATCAAACCCCTTACGATACAGAGCCGCACTGGATGTGCCAGAACTTTTAAGAGTTCAGCTTTCTTCTTAAACAATTCAGGATTTGTCGTAAAAGTCTCTAGCCCTGGCATCTTGCTCACCTCGACTTTGATCCATCTATCTATATTCATTTATTATGATATTATGATACATATATCATGTCAAGTGTTTTACCCAAAAATACTAAGCTTTTCTCCCATTTTTGTTTCCTGCTGTCACACCGCCATCAATACAACCAGGGACAATTCGGTTGTCCCTGTAATAGCAAATAAAGTCTTAATACAATTTATATTTTTCTCTCAGGTTCTGTGAAATTTCCCGGAGCATGGCAAAGGACTTTTCCACACCTGATTCATCCGGGTTCACCAAACAGCAGCGGGCTGGGGCAAGCCAGGCCTGGGCCAGGATCTGCTCTTTGGGTATCCCTCGTGCGGCTAGAAAGTCCCAAAAACCCTCGAGTTTTGCCAGCAGCTCGGGCACGGTCACAGCCCTCACCTGTTCATCAAGTGTAGGTGTTATACCCCAGGAGATAATACCTCCCCTATCTAAAAAGCTTTTGATCTCCTGTGTATAGTATGTGAAAACTTCCCCCCAGGCCAGGATATCCAATGAAAGAATATTGATGTCAAGATTGAGCAGGAAGGACCAGTCGGGATTAGCACACAAATGTACGCCCTTTGGGCCGGGGAATGTTTTTAAAAAGTCGGCATAGTCTTCCCGGGCCCGTTCGGAACTGTAACCTGTAATAGCCATAAAAATCAGCCCCAGGCCCGGCTCATCGGTCCAGACAAATGCCCGCTCATTAAACTGTGTGAGTTCCAGGTATTGAACTTTTATTTTTTGAGACATAAACTCATATAGAAACTGCCGCACTTCATCATCATAGATGATCGGTTTTTTGTTTTCATCAGTAATTTTCAGACCATAGCTGATAGGTCCGATAAACTGGCCTCGCAAAGCGTAGTGTTGTGATAAATCTTTCTGTAAAAAGGCATCGTAAACAATAGAGTAGCGAGGCGATAACCTGAAGTAATCGAGGTCTTCCATGTGTTCAAAGTACTCCGGAAGCTCCTCATAGAATTTAGCTTTTGAAAATGAGATCCGCTTGTTTTCTTGATCGATAATGATACAGATCGGAAGAGCACACGTCTGAACTCCAGTC
>CALGIY010000116.1 GCA_937914965.1 uncultured Thermoanaerobacteraceae bacterium
CCACCCGGCGCGCTTGTTGATTTCCTTTTTTACATCTATATAATAACTATCTACAGCAAGAATATAATCTGGATTGTTCTTGACAACCGTCTCCTGACTGTACATCTGGTAACCTTTGATATCGCCAGCGATATTTATTCCCCCGGCCAGGCCCAGCAGTTCATCAACAAATGTCTCCTTCCCTGCTGTAAAAAGGGGTTCATTCCCCACTTCGATAAAAACCTTGACCCGCTCTCCTTCAGGGACACCAGCAACCTTCTGCTGTGCACCCTCAATTTTCTTTTTCATTCCTGCAATAATCTCTTCTCCCTTGTCGCTGGTACCAGTTACCTGAGCAATTAATTTTATAGAATTGTAAACACCCTCTACACTCTCCGGCTCCACACAGAGAACTGGAATCTCCAATTTCCGGAGTTTGCTGACCACATCCTCATTAAGGGTCCATTTGGCCACAACCAGGTCTGGCTTCATGGCAACAATTTCTTCCGGATTCCCCTGAAGGTCACCGATCTTTGCTTTTTGCTTAACCTCTTCCGGGTAATCGCAGTAAGTAGTGACACCCACTACCTGATCACCTAAACCTAAAGCAAAAAGAATTTCTGTATTGCTGGGAGTAAGAGAAACTATCCGCTTAGGGTATTGATCTAATCTTACCTCCGTCCCCGAGTCATCTCGGACCGTAATTTGTACAGGTGTTTTCTCTTTTGCCGCGGGAGTTTTTTGACAGCCGCTGATCATAAGAATAGATAGCATAAGAAGTGATATTACAAAGATATTTAGTACAGTAGACCTTCTTTGATTCATTCCCAATTTCTCCTTTTCGATAGTAATGTTTATTGTTTATTTTCTCTACTCAGGTGAGGTTTCCTGCCTCCCTGGTCACCTAGAGCAAGCTTTTTCAATCTGTGAACCTCATCTGGCGAAAGGAATCGGTATTCTCCTGACTGCAGCCCTCCAAGATTTAAAAAAGCAAACCTTTTACGCTCCAGTTCTAGAACAGGATGTCCGATGAACTCACACATCCTGCGCACCTGACGCTTTCTTCCCTCATGCAAACTAATCTCTAAAATGCTATTTTTTTGATGGCCTTTACCCACCAACCGAACCCTCGCCGGAGATGTCCTCCCGTCCTCAAGTGGCAACCCCTCTCTCATCCGCTTCAATGCTTCCTGAGAGGGGGTTCCTTGAACAAACGCATGATAGGTTTTCCAAACTCCAAACTTGGGATGGGTTAGAAGGTAAGTCAGTTCACCATCATCGGTCAGCAAAAGCAGTCCGCTGGTCTGGTAATCCAGCCGCCCTACAGGAAACAGGCGTACACCGGGGATAGATACCAGGTCGATGACCTTAGGCCTACCCTGGGGGTCCTTCACCGTAGAAACGACACCCTGAGGCTTATAAAGAAGAACATAGGTATGCTTTTGGGGAAATGTTATTCTCTTCCCGTCCACAGTGATTATGTCTGTTGTGGGGTCAACCTTTGATCCAAGTTCAGCGATCTCGCCATTGACGCGCACCCGCTTTGCCCGGATCAAATCCTCACAACCACGTCGTGAACCCACACCAGCTGTGGCCAGGGCTTTTTGTAAGCGTTCTAAAATCTTCCTTCACCACCCTAAAAAAGAATTGCCATGTGCGCTACATCATCCAGTTCTTCGGCCAATCTCCCCAACAACTGGGTAATGGTCTGTCCTGTACTAACCCAGCAGTTTCATTTGCTCTCACTACTTATTTCCCCAACACACTTTTCTATATACTTCAAAATAGGCTTGAACTGTTCTGCATCAGCTACCCCTCTTTTTTAATTCGACTATATTAGCCCTTCTCCTGCCATATTCCACCTTGGTTTCATATCTTCCAAACATCCTTCCTTAGAACAAGAGATGGCAGATAAACAAAGACGCCAGGAGTCCAGTGATGTCCGCAAGCAATCCAAGCCCCACTGCATGTCGGTAACGCTTGATTCCCACTGACCCAAAGTAAACGGTTAGTACAAAAAATGTGGTATCTGTGGTCCCCTGCATTACAGAGGCAAGCCTCCCGATAAAGGTATCAGGACCATGGGTTTTAATTAATTCGGTAGCCAATCCCAAGGCACTGCTTCCGGAAAGAGGTCTCATCACAGCAAGAGGCAGTACTTCTGCAGGTGCCCCGATTATTCCTAGAACAGGAGCACAGATGCGGGCTAAGATTTCCATAGCCCCGGAGACCCGGAAGACCTTGATAGCTACAAACATAGCCACCAGGTAGGGAATGATACGAACGGCGATTTGAAATCCTTCTGCTGCACCCTGGATAAAGGCTTCGTAAACAGGGACTCGCCGGCACCAACCCATAACCAAAAATACGACAAACAAAAAGGGTATTGCCCAGCGGGATACTTCATTTAAAATCTGTTCAATCACCTTTTCACCCTCCTATACCATACCCGAAAAAAATTACGCCAGCAGTAGTCAGTAAGGAGGACAACAAGCATCGAGAAGCCGGTTGCAAAAAGGGTAGGCCCCACGATCTCGGTAGGATTGACAGAACCTGCAGCAACACGCACCCCTACGATAGTAGCGGGAACCAAAGTGATGCAGGATGTATTAGCCGCCAGGAAAGTGCACATGGCATCGGTTGCTGTATCTGGCTCTGAATTGAGTTTCTGCAGTTCTTCCATGGCTTTCAACCCAAAAGGAGTTGCGGCATTGCCTAAGCCCAGGATATTGGCGCTGACGTTCATAATGATGGCACCCAAGGCCGGATGATTAGGAGGCACCCCTGGAAAGAGTATTCCGGTCAATGGGCGTATAATACGTGCCAGAATCCGGATCAAACCTGCCTGCTTGGCTATTTCCAGCATCCCCAACCAAAGTGCCATCAACCCGATTAAATCTAAACATACTGCGACACCTTCATTGGCCCCGCTAAAAAATGTCTCTGTCACCAGGTCAATTCTACCATTCCAAGCGGCGACCCCGATACCAGTTAGAATTAAAAAAAGCCAAATCAGGTTGAGCATTTATTTCGCCTCCCCCATTTACTGCCTTTTCCACCTTTATGTAGGAGACGAAATAAATAGACCACCACTTGGCTTATAAATTATTCCAGGTAAACAAGTGTTGTACCTGTTAATTAACGAAACAATGATCGCAGCCAGTTTGTAAATGTCCGCCAGAAAGAAGGTTTCTCAGGCATACTTTCTTGTGTATAATAGTTTACCTGCGCGATTTCTTTTCCTTTTAAAAAGACCTTCCCTTTGCCCAGCACAACATCTTTCTTAACTGGTGCCCGCACCTCTTCGGGTATCTCTGTTTTAATAGAAATGTGTTCTTTTTCCTCTGGAAGTACAGCCACAACAACATCCTGTTCCGGCTTGATCTCCACAAAATCTTTTGTTCCTTTTTTGACCTTCACCTGACGTGCTTCTTTTAAAACAACCGCCTCATAGTGTTGGAAACCATAATCAAGCAGTTTCTCTGTATCATCGTAAATAGAGGGAGTATTCAAAACAACAGTAATTAACTTCAATTGTCCTCGCTGCGCCGCACCTACCAGGCATGGGCCTGCCTGGTTTGTATATCCGGTTTTAACACCCCGGGCACCCTCGTACCTGGATAGCAGTTGATTCCTGTTGAAAAGCGAGCGCTGCCAGGGATGTCCAATCCAAGGGACATTCGTTTCCCTGGTGACGACAACCTGACTGAACAGGTTATTGTCCATACCCACCCGAGCAAGGGAAGCCAGGTCGTAAGCACTGCTGTAATGTCCCTCTGCAGTCAACCCATGGGGGTTAGCAAAATGAGTGTCTTTAAGAT
>CALGIY010000117.1 GCA_937914965.1 uncultured Thermoanaerobacteraceae bacterium
CCGGGCAATGGCCGGGAGATGCAGAACCGTATTTGTTGACCCTCCCAGTGCCATATCAAGAGCCAAGGCATTCCTGAAAGTTTCAGCTGTCAGGATGTCACGCGGGCACAAACCTTTGCGGACCAGTTCCATCACCTGCCACCCTGCCTCCTTAGCCAGACGGATGCGAGCAGCACTCACCGCAGGTAGTGTACCGTTCCCGGGAAGTGCCATCCCTAAGGCCTCACAAAGACAGTTCATGGTGTTGGCAGTAAACATCCCTGAGCAGGAACCACAGCCCGGGCAGGCTGATTCCTCAAGTTCTTCCAATTCCTCAAGGCTGGCCCTACCCGCCTGTACTGCACCCACACCCTCGAAAATTGTACTCAAGCTGACATCCCTGCCCCGGAAACGACCCGCAAGCATTGGTCCACCGCTGATGATCAGTGCTGGGAGATTCAAGCGGGCAGCTGCCATCAGCATTCCCGGCACAACCTTATCGCAGTTGGTGATCAGCACTAGGGCATCTAAGGCATGGGCCATCGCCATCACTTCGATGGAGTCGGCGATCAGTTCCCTGCTCGCCAAGGAGTAGCGCATTCCCGCATGGTTCATGGCAATACCATCGCAGACGGCGATTGCCGGGAATTCCAATGGTGTACCCCCATTCGCCCGTACTCCTGCCTTCACTGCACCGGCAATCTGATCCAAGTGCAAATGCCCTGGAACAAGATCATTCTGTGAGTTGACAATTCCGACAAAGGGACGGTCCTTCTCCCAGTTTGCCAACCCTAGTGCGTTCAATAAGGACCGGTGGGGAGCCTTTTCGATCCCCTTCTTGATGACCTCGCTCTTCATGCGAGTTTACCCCCTCCCATGATTTATGATCGAATCACTAAATCCGTTAACTACCTGGGTAGATATCGGCACCTTCAGACCTTACCATGTTACGGAATTTCTTCATTAAAACATTGGTAACCTCACCCGGTTTGCCGTCCTCACCGATGATGCGGCCATCTACCTTGACCACCGGAACCAGTTCTGCTGCGGTCCCAGTGAGGAAACACTCATCTGCTACATAAATATCGTGACGGGTAAAGACCTTTTCCGAAACGGAATACCCTAGTTTCCCAGCCAGCGCTAGAAGAGAATTTCTGGTCACACCCTCTAGAATGCCCAAGAACGGGGGAGAGGTAATGACCTCACCATTTTTCACAAGAAAGATATTATCACCGGTGCACTCGGTGACATACCCTTCGCTGTTGAGGAGAATTGCCTCGGAAACACCCGCCAGATTAGCCTCGATCTTGGCTAAGACATTGTTCAAGTAGTTTAAGGATTTGATGCGCGGGTTGACTCCCTCGACAATATTGCGACGAGTAGGAACAGTAACTAAGTCTAATCCCTGCTCATAGAGTTCTTCAGGGTACAGCTGGATCTGTGCAGCAATGATATAAACGGTAGGTTTCTCGCAGTTGCGAGGGTCTAGACCCAGATCCCCTTTCCCCCTGGTGATTACAAGCCTGATATAGGCATCACGCAGATTATTCCTGCGCAGTGTCTCTAGGAGGGCTTCGGTCATCTCATCCTTCGTCATCCCAATATCAAGAAGGATCGATTTAGCGGATTCATAGAGACGGTCTATATGCTCCTCTAGGCGAAAAACCCGCCCATTGTAAGCACGAATACCCTCAAAGACCCCGTCACCATAAAGCACCCCGTGGTCAAAAACTGATACCTTGGCATCTTCCTCATCCACAAATTTCCCGTTGAGATAGATAACTAAACCCACTTGCAAAAGCCCCCTTCTAACTGTTTTAACGAATAAAAGGTATAAAAAAAGACCCTTCCCTCCCGGACAGTTCACTGCCAGGGACGGGATGAGCCCGCGGTACCACCCTGATTGCTTCCAGCGCAGCTGGACAACCACTTTCCTTAATTTTATAACGGACATTGGGCTGTCCGGCACCACCTACTCAGGTCATTAACGACCTTTTCAGATAGCAGTTCTCCGGGATGATCATCCTCACCGCCGCTGGTGCTGGATTTCAGCCTTTCTCCAGCTCTCTGTAACCGCCATTGCAGTAAGGTATGTTCCCTTCATGACCTTTCTCGTTGTGATTTGATCGAATGCTCTAGCACATTCCTGATAAAAATATATTTCTACTAGTATAAGGAATTGAAGGGCACATGTCAACATCTAAATTATTTTTTTAGATTATTTTTCTCTTTCCTCCTAGCAAATGGCGTCTCACCTACTGTATATACTCCAAAATACTGGCGAGCACATTCTGCCTCCGTTCATCTACAGCTTCAAAATCCATAGCATCCTTGTAATAACCCTCCAGTTCCTGGTACGCCGCCCTGGCTCCCTTGAGATAGTGAAGCCCCCTCTCCAGACAGCCGTTAAATAACTCCTCTGTCTCCCGCAGCTCTCGGTCATAGATCTTGAGGGTATCAAGATCCAGACAGGTACTGCAGTCAATCCTTTCACAGTATTTGAGATCTGGAACGGAGGCGGGATCAAAGGCCAGTTCTGTAAAGAGATTCAGCACCGCGGTTTTTCGCTCCGGCAGAACCAACAGATCGATCTGCGCTGGATCAAAAGCACAGTGGTAGACATCCACGGTCAGCCCAGAGCGGTAAGCGAATTCCGCTAACTCCTGTAAGATAATCTCCTTTCCTGATCCCGGATCACCTTCGATGAGATAGAGAAAAGTGATTTCATCCAGTAAAGTGGGCAGGTAGTGAACAATACCCTGGGGGGTCAAGGCCGAGGCAAAAAGATGCCGTTCTTTGGGCACCCCATTCCCCCAGGAGATCTCTTGACCGAAGATCTGACAGAATAGTTCTCCGGTAAGGCAGTGGAACTTTTGGTAGTCCAGAGCCTTATCCCGGCAGCTTTTTTCCTCATCTCGGGCCAGTTTTGCCATGCCCAGACTGCTGTAGGTAGTAGCAAAACAGTGCGCCACCCTGCTCTGCAGTGAAATAATTTCTTCTTTGTAGGAAACGAGTTTATCCCGATCCCAATAATCCCCTAGATTCACAATCTCATCGACAGCTCCGGGGCAGGATGGATCAACCACATGGGGTGCCGTCCCATCCAGAATCGCCACTTTGTACGCAGGAATCGCTACGCCATCTAAAGATTCACGATCAGAAGAACACCAGTGATATTCAAGATCTATACCACGTTCCAGCAGTTCACTCCCGATCCGCTTCATAAATGTTGACTTGCCAGTCCCCGGACCACCTTTGAGTATAAAGATGCGCCGGGCGTCCTTACCAACCATGTAGTTGTAAAAGGAGTAAAACCCCATACAGGTATTTCCTCCAGGGAAAACCATCTTGACCCTGCCTTTTGCCATCTTTTACCCTCCTAACGATCTAAACAAAAAAGGCGCCACCGAGGACGCCTTCTGCCTCTATTCAATTTTATACAATCTGAAAGAAGGTTATGCAAAGGATGACTAAAGATGTCTTAATGCATCAGCTGGGCTTAATGAAGCAGCTCTGCTGGCTGGGTAAAGGCCGAAAAAGACACCGACCACAACGGAAAATCCCAGGGCAAGCAGCACCGTCCAAAAGGAAATAAGTGGCGGCCAGTGTGCTGCCAAGGCAACGGCAAAAGCCCCACCGATTCCTAGAAGCATTCCGACCATACCGCCGAGCAGGCACAAAGCAACAGCCTCCCCCAAAAACTGCAGGAGAATATCTCGCCTGCGCGCTCCTAATGCCTTCAACAGCCCGATCTCCCGGGTCCTTTCAGAAACCGCTACCAGCATAATGTTCATAACTCCCACACCTCCCACCAGGAGGGCGATACCCGCAACAGCACCGATGATCAGGGTCAGCACGGAAGTGACATTACCCACCATATCTAACTGCTCATCCATTGTCGTGCCCATGTAAGACCCACCTGGGTGCCTTTTCTCCAAGATCTTGATACAATCGGAAGTGGCTTGAGGAAGCGCATCCTCAGAAACCGCTACACCGCACAACGAGTTGATCACCCTGGTATTGAGCATCTCCTGAGCAAAGGTGATCGGAGCATAAACAGACCTAACTTGAAAAGCACTCATAATGGAAGATGGTGCCTTCTGCAGCACCCCAACCACTGTTACTGGATTGTCCTGGACAAAAAGCTTCTTCCCTAAAGGGTCTTCATTTGGGAAATATTCTTCTGCAAGACCCGCATCGATTACCGCCACCCGGGCATGTGCAGTCACATCTGCATCGGTCAAGAAACGCCCAGACTCCATGGAAAGATTCAGCCCTGCAATCAGATCAGGGGTTGTACCATAAAGAGATGACATTAAAGGTTTTTTCTTGCTGTTGGGCAGGCGCACATCCACCATAGGACCCATGGTTACAGGAGCCAACTTCTCTACTGCCGGGGAAAGTTCTTTGATGAGAACATGATCCTGCAAACTAAAGGTTTTAGAATCAGCTGTTTCCCCCTTCATGTAGTTAGGGCCCACTTCAAAGTAACGGCTGCTGCCCATGGACTCCAGTTCGGACATAATTACGGCCTCGCCACCCTGTCCAATGGCCACTACTGCTATAACACCAGCAATACCGATGGCAATACCAAGAGTGGTAAGCACAGCACGCATGCGATGAGCTTTCAGGTTGTCCCAGACAATCTGGATAAGGTCAGCGAAGTTCATCGTTAACCTCCTCCCTAACGATCTCCCCATCACGGAAGTACAGAATCCTTTTGGCGTAATGAGCAACTTCAGGTTCATGGGTCACTAGAACTATAGTTCTGTCATCCTGATGCAGTTTCTGAAAGATCTCCATAATTTCATTACTCGATTTGGTATCAAGGTTGCCTGTAGGCTCATCAGCAAAGACCACCAGGGGATTATTAGCCAGTGCCCGGGCAATAGCAACCCGCTGCTGCTCCCCGCCAGAAAGCTCAGCTGGTTTATGTTTGAGCCGCTGCCCCAAACCTACTTGGGTCAGCATCTTCTCCGCACGTTCGCGGCGTTCCCCACGCGGTACTCCAGCATAAACAAGGGGCATTTCCACATTACGCAGTATATCGTGCCTGGGGAGCAGGTTGAAACTCTGGAAGACAAACCCTAATCTTTGATTGCGCAGATCTGCTAGTTCATCATCCTCTAAAGAGTTCACATCTCGCCCATCGAGGTAATACTCTCCACTACTAGGGCGCTCCAAACACCCTAAAATGCTCAAAAATGTAGATTTACCGCTGCCAGAAGGGCCCATAATGGCCACAAAATCTCCTTCCGGAATGTTAATCGTCACACCGCGCAGGGCTTCTACAGCAGCATCACCCACTCCGAATACTCTTGTCATCCCTTTGACCTTGATCACTTAGTTCCACCGCCAGTAATCCGCACCTTCTGACCATCTTTGATCTTAGCGGGGTCCAGAATAACCTTGCTGCCGGGTTTGATTCCCTGCTTGATTTCGGTATAGAGTTCGTTATTTTCACCGGTTTCCACAGAGCACTTCTTCGCTGCCCCATCTTTGACTATAAATATAGATTTCTGATCACCTTCACCTACAAGAGTTTCATTGGCAACTTGCAGGGACTGGCGCGGTTTGATCCGATAGATAACCACATCTACTGTGGCCCCAGGCTTAAGGACCGCCCCATCATCTATAGTTATGTAAACCTTAACATGGCTCTCGGTTTCTCCCATACCTGGCTGGCTAACCGTAGGCGCAATACGGGAGACACTCCCTTTGACTACCTCCCCAGGAGCACCTGCCCAGCGTACTTCCACCTCTTGCCCAGCAACAACTCCATTGACATCTTGTTCGCTCAATTTTGCAACCACCTGGAGTTTTTCAGGGGCTCCTACTGTCATCAGGGGAACACCGGCCTGGACATAGCTGCCGCTCTTTGCTGAAACCTGCAGGACAACACCGTCAGAGGTCGCCTTTATCTTCCCTTTCTCCACAGATGATCGAGCGGTATCAACTGCAGCCTGATATTGCTTTACCTGGCCCTTGAGAGTAGATTCCTGCATTTGCAGTGAATTCATACGTTGGGTAGGATCCGGGACACCACTCTGAGCATTTTCATACATATTCTTCTGCTCTTCTGGAACTTCTTTCAATTGCTCCATCTTGCGAGTATACTCTGTTAATTCCTTTTCAGCAGCAGATATCGACTGGCGTGTATTTGCCAACTCCGCTTTAACCGTCTTCAAAGCAGACTCTGCATCTTTCAACTGCTGCTGCTGTTCTGATAGATCCAGTTCAGCCACAACCTGTCCTTTTTTTACTTGGTCACCCTCCTGCACCTTAAGGGTCAGCTTTGCAGGTGTGAGTACTGCAGCAGCCAGGTCCGCAGAGTCCACTACTTCAACCCTTCCGGCAGCCAGGATCTTATCCTCGTACTCCATTGTCTTCGCTTCTGCGGTTTTAACATCCACCGCTGAGGTTTTATTACTTTTAATTACAGCGCCAATAACCACTGCAACGATCAATACAAGACCTAAGGCTATTAATATTTTCTTTTTCAAAAAAATCCTCCTTCCTCAGCCTACAGAGCAGCTACCTTAGTACCTAATGCACCAGAAATTAGAGCAAAAATCAACCAGAGTGCAAAGAGATAAATCAGCATACCTGTGGAACGCTTATTTTTCATCACAGTGGCACCGCCAATACCCAAAAGAATCAAACTCCACCAGGTAAAGGGGTTACAGGCAGTGAGAAAGTAATATAAAAACCCTGATTCGGCCGGGGAGAACACAGCTAGACTGATGCTTATCTTGGCCATATTTTCTACAGCTGTAAACATTGTCATTATACTGCCGATAATGCCGCCGAATAATGCAGGAACATAGCCGTAGACACTGACTGCAAACAAAGTTCCAAACGGCGCTTCTTTAGCACTAATAGCTGCATAGATTTTCATTATGGTTGCCATCACCAGCCAGATCACCCAAGGCCCGACTACGGCAGCGACCACAACAGAGCCAGCAGCAGCATTAGCAGCTATCGACCGGCCAGCCTCAATTTGATCCGGGGAAAGTCCCGAGGGGTTATTTTCCAGAGTCCATAACGCGAGCTCCTTCGCCTTAGGAATTGTAAGCACAGCAAAAATAAGGTTTATCACAGTAAGTGAAACTGCTGCAGCCCCGAACCTAGGATTTTTCACAATCTCTTGAAAGGCTTTCCCTGGATTGGTTAATACCTCAACCAACAACGCACACCAACTTTTCGGCTTTGTTTCTTCCATAAAAATCCCTCCCATTGGATTTTATTATTAATTCGCCGTCCACTGACCTTTTCCTCTAACTGTTATTCAACTCTCCTGCCGGCCATTATTCGGCAAGAGAGCAGAATTAGTGTTTCTCTTTATTATACTTACTTATCTTTCCGGGAATGCCCAGCACCTGGCAAGCGCCCAGAGCGAACTGCCGCCTCCCGCAGTAGATATTCGATCTGCCCATTCACACTGCGAAGTTCATCAGCAGCCCAACGCTCCAGCACTTCATATAGTTTAGGATCAATACGCAGAGGAAAACTCTTTCTTTTAGACACAAATAGCTGCTCCCTTGTCTAGTAAAGGCTTCCTGTATTAATGATTGGTTGAGCTCCCCGGTCAGATATAATTGCTACCATGATATTATTGATCATAGCTACTTTACGCTCCTCATCCAAATCAACAAGACCATCCTGCTGCAGCTGCTCGATGGCCATCTGGGCCATTCCCACAGCACCCTCCACGATTTTCTGGCGGGCAGCCAAAATGGCAGAGGCTTGCTGGCGCTGCAGCATAGCACTGGCGATTTCTGTGGCGTAGGCTAAGTGGGTCAGGCGAGCCTCCATCACCTCTACCCCAGCTAAGGACAGGCGGTCCTGCAGTTCATGGCAGAGCTCATCAGCAACTTCCTTGCTGTTGCCGCGTAAGGAGTACCCTGCATCTTCAAAGGTATCATAGGGGTACCCTGTGGCCACATGCCGCAGCGCGGTTTCACTTTGGATCTCCACAAATTCTTCGTAGTCATCCACATCAAAAACTGCCTTGGCGGAATCAACCACGCGGAAAACCACTACAGCGGCGATTTCAATGGGGTTACCGTCGACATCGTTGACCTTTAGTGTCTTGCAGTTGAAGTTGCGAACCCGGAGGGAAATCTTCCGGTCAATACAGAGAGGGACAATAAACCAGATCCCGCTGTCCCGGACAGTTCCGATGTAGTTTCCGAAAAAAATCACCGCCCTGGCTTCGTTGGGCTGCACCACTCTAATACCTGATGAAAGAATGACCGCAAGAGTTGTCAAAATAATCCCTGGAACAATTTGTTCATGCATAAAGGTGTAAACACAACCGGCAATTAAAGCTAAAACAATCACAATACATACAAAACCATTGACCTTCCATGCGTTCTTTTCACCCACAGCTGCTGCCTCCTTTATTTCATAATGGTATTATAATGATATCACTTTTTGATGAAAATGTAAATTATGAAAGCAGACATGCTGTAGGAACAAAAACGTAAAATAATGGAACATATAGTGTCTGTGATGCTAAAGGGATTCAGAGTTGTTCGCAATCTATAGATATAATCAGGATGATATCCCCAATAGGGGCAGTCAGCAAAGCGCAATATAAAAGGCGCCTGGATCTTTTGTTGCTTGCCCAAAATAGACCAGCGCCTTTGATACATTATTTTTTGCTACAGCTATTTATTTGTATCCAGGTAGCGCACTGCGCTCAGTGCTGCGGTAAGCCCCTCCCCAACCGCTTTTCCTATCTGGTAGGGCTTGCCGGTACAGTCCCCAGCTGCAAAAACCCCGGGGATGTTCGTTTCCAGCATCCTGTTGACAACAATTGAACCTTCCACGATCTGGAGTCCGGAAATCAACTGCTCCGCAGGAGCTACCTCTCTGATGATGAAAACACCGGCCACCGGGAGCTTCCCACCGGGCAGGGCAACTGCGTCTACCCTATCATCCCCCAGCACACCTAGAGGCTTTACCCGGTACACCTCCACCCGGGGGTCAACCTTGATCTCAGCTTTATATGAGGGAAAGTAGTGTACCTTGCTGCATATTTCAGCCAGGAAATTCACATCTTCCTCAGCCTCAGGCGTCTCTCCAATTACCGCTACCTCCTTGTCGCGGTAAAGAGGGCCATCACAGGTAGCGCAGTATCCGAGGCCACGCCCCAGTAGTTCCTTTTCCCCATGGAAAAAGTGCGCCTG
>CALGIY010000118.1 GCA_937914965.1 uncultured Thermoanaerobacteraceae bacterium
GAGCATAATGGCATCAGAACCATCGATGATGGCGTTGGCTACACCGCTGGCTTCCGCTCTGGTGGGGCGGGGGCAGTTGATCATTGACTCCAGCATCTGGGTTGCAGTGATGACCGGTTTGCCTGCCTGGTTGCACTTGGTGATAATGCTTTTTTGAATGAGGGGTACTTCTTCCTCAGGGATTTCCACTCCCAGGTCGCCCCGGGCTACCATTACCCCATCTACGACCTTGATAATATCGTCCAGTCTCTTGACCCCTTCTGCGTTCTCGATTTTGGCTACGATATCGATGTTGGCATTCCGTGACTCCAGGATTCTCCTGATAACCAGGGCATCTTCCGGCCGCCTCACAAAAGATGCTGCGATAAAGTCAACCCCCTGATTAATCCCGAAGTTAATGTCCTTGATATCTTTTTCCGTAAGGAAGGGCAGGTTCAAGGATGCCCCAGGGATGTTGACACCTTTCCGGTTGGTCAGTTCCCCGCCGTTTACCACCTGGCAGGTGATCTCCTTTTCCCTTGTCTCCACTACCTCAAGATTGATTGCTCCGTCCGCGATTAGAACTGTGTCTCCCTCATATAGAGACTGGGGCAGTCCTTTGTAGCTGACAGGGATTAGGGTGCTGTTACCCTCCATATTTTCTGTGGTCAGGACTACCTCTTCACCCTCCTTCAGGAAGGCCTTTCCTCCTTTAAAGACTCCGATTCTGATTTCAGGCCCCATGGTGTCGAGCATGATCCCCAGGTTTTTCCCCAGCTCAGATGCTGCTTGGCGGAGTACTGCGATCCGCTTCCCGTGCTCCGCGTGGCTGCCGTGGGAAAAATTAAGCCGCGCAATATCCATCCCGGCTTCGATCAGCCTTTTTGCTATCTCCGGCGATTCACATGCGGGTCCTATGGTACAGATGATTTTTGTTTTTTTCATAGTATCTCCTTCTTTTATAATTCAGGGATCGACCGGTTTCCCTGGTATTGGTCAAATTAATAAACAGTAGTAAGGCAATAAGGCAATAAAGCAATAAAGCAAACCAGGTACCGTTTTTTAGGACCGTCCCCGTGACACCTTTCATTAGAAGAGAAGACGTTTTGCTGCTTCTGTTAGGACTGTTTCTGCCTCCAGCAGTTCTTTTGTTGGGGTGAACTCATCGATCGTATGGGCCTGTTCCAGGTGGCCTGGGCCGAAGAGCACACAGTGGGGGTTGCCGGTCATTGTAGAGATGATCGAAGCATCTGTGTATGCCGGGAATCCTCCTAACTTTACTTCTCTGCCGGTCACAGTGCGGTAGGCATCCTGAAAAGCGCTGATTACCGGTGATGATGGGGGAGCCTCCAGTGGAGGGCGGTCGTTGTTGATCTGTCGGTAACTTGCCTTCAGGCCAGGGAAAGAGGCTGTCACTTCATTCAGTACCTGGCTTAAAAACTCTGCTGTTCCTTGAAGTGTCATCGGTGGGACAAGGCGCAGGTCAATTTCAGCCCGGCAGCTGGCCGGGACTACATTGGTTTTTACTCCCCCTTGGATCTTGCCATAGGTTAAGGTTGGCCGGCCCAGTGTGGGGTGGTTATAATCAAGAGTCAGCAGGCGTTTCTTTAATGTAGTCAGCACCTGGGACATGCCATGAATGGCGTCAACTCCCAGATAAGGGTTTCCCGCATGGGCGCTCTTGCCCTGGACCTGGATCTCATACCAGACTAGACCTTTATGGCAGGTATGCAGTTCGTTCCCTGTTGGCTCGGTGGCTACCACCAGCGTTTCCTGGTCGATATATCCTTTTTTAACGAGATCCACCGCTCCCAGCATCTCTGGCCCTTCCTCATCCATTGTGGCACAGACCAGGAAATCCCGCTTTGGTTTTTGTCCGGACAGGGCCAGATTGTGCAGGGCCATCAGAATGGCTGCCAAGCCACCTTTCATATCAGCGGCCCCGCGCCCGTGTAGCTTTCCCTCTTTGACCATTCCCCCAAAGGGGTCGCAGTTCCAACCACTGCCGCATGGGACTGTGTCCATATGCCCCAGGTAAGCCAGACCGCACCTGTTCTCTTTTCCCCGCAGGATACCGAGCACATTGGGCCTTCCTGGCAGAACCTCTTCATTGATCACCTCTACCCCGGGCAGGGTGCTCATCCATTGGGTGATATAGCGGGCGATCTCTTGCTCGCTTCCGGATGGGTTTTCACTCGGTATTCGGACCAAGTTCCTGGTTAAATCAACTATCTGCATAGCTGAGGCCTCTTTTCTATAGAAAAGAGGCCTCAGCTATGCAGATAGTTGATTTAACCAGGAACTTGGTCCGAATACCGAGTGAAAACCCATCCGGAAGCGAGCAAGAGATCGCCCGCTATATCACCCAATGGATGAGCACCCTGCCCGGGGTAGAGGTGATCAATGAAGAGGTTCTGCCAGGAAGGCCCAATGTGCTCGGTATCCTGCGGGGAAAAGAGAACAGGTGCGGTCTGGCTTACCTGGGGCATATGGACACAGTCCCATGCGGCAGTGGTTGGAACTGCGACCCCTTTGGGGGAATGGTCAAAGAGGGAAAGCTACACGGGCGCGGGGCCGCTGATATGAAAGGTGGCTTGGCAGCCATTCTGATGGCCCTGCACAATCTGGCCCTGTCCGGACAAAAACCAAAGCGGGATTTCCTGGTCTGTGCCACAATGGATGAGGAAGGGCCAGAGATGCTGGGAGCGGTGGATCTCGTTAAAAAAGGATATATCGACCAGGAAACGCTGGTGGTAGCCACCGAGCCAACAGGGAACGAACTGCATACCTGCCATAAAGGTCTAGTCTGGTATGAGATCCAGGTCCAGGGCAAGAGCGCCCATGCGGGAAACCCTTATCTGGGAGTTGACGCCATTCATGGCATGTCCCAGGTGCTGACTACATTAAAGAAACGCCTGCTGACTCTTGATTATAACCACCCCACACTGGGCCGGCCAACCTTAACCTATGGCAAGATCCAAGGGGGAGTAAAAACCAATGTAGTCCCGGCCAGCTGCCGGGCTGAAATTGACCTGCGCCTTGTCCCACCGATGACACTTCAAGGAACAGCAGAGTTTTTAAGCCAGGTACTGAATGAAGTGACAGCCTCTTTCCCTGGCCTGAAGGCAAGTTACCGACAGATCAACAACGACCGCCCTCCACTGGAGGCTCCCCCATCATCACCGGTAATCAGCGCTTTTCAGGATGCCTACCGCACTGTGACCGGCAGAGAAGTAAAGTTAGGAGGATTCCCGGCATACACAGATGCTTCGATCATCTCTACAATGACCGGCAACCCCCACTGTGTGCTCTTCGGCCCAGGCCACCTGGAACAGGCCCATACGATCGATGAGTTCACCCCAACAAAAGAACTGCTGGAGGCAGAAACAGTCCTAACAGAAGCAGCAAAACGTCTTCTCTTCTAATGAAAGGTGTCACGGGGACGGTCCTAAAAAACGGTACCTGGTTTGCTTTATTGCTTTATTGCCTTATTGCCTTACTACTGTTTATTAATTTGACCAATACCAGGGAAACCGGTCGATCCCTGAATTATAAAAGAAGGAGATACTATGAAAAAAACAAAAATCATCTGTACCATAGGACCCGCATGTGAATCGCCGGAGATAGCAAAAAGGCTGATCGAAGCCGGGATGGATATTGCGCGGCTTAATTTTTCCCACGGCAGCCACGCGGAGCACGGGAAGCGGATCGCAGTACTCCGCCAAGCAGCATCTGAGCTGGGGAAAAACCTGGGGATCATGCTCGACACCATGGGGCCTGAAATCAGAATCGGAGTCTTTAAAGGAGGAAAGGCCTTCCTGAAGGAGGGTGAAGAGGTAGTCCTGACCACAGAAAATATGGAGGGTAACAGCACCCTAATCCCTGTCAGCTACAAAGGACTGCCCCAGTCTCTATATGAGGGAGACACAGTTCTAATCGCGGACGGAGCAATCAATCTTGAGGTAGTGGAGACAAGGGAAAAGGAGATCACCTGCCAGGTGGTAAACGGCGGGGAACTGACCAACCGGAAAGGTGTCAACATCCCTGGGGCATCCTTGAACCTGCCCTTCCTTACGGAAAAAGATATCAAGGACATTAACTTCGGGATTAATCAGGGGGTTGACTTTATCGCAGCATCTTTTGTGAGGCGGCCGGAAGATGCCCTGGTTATCAGGAGAATCCTGGAGTCACGGAATGCCAACATCGATATCGTAGCCAAAATCGAGAACGCAGAAGGGGTCAAGAGACTGGACGATATTATCAAGGTCGTAGATGGGGTAATGGTAGCCCGGGGCGACCTGGGAGTGGAAATCCCTGAGGAAGAAGTACCCCTCATTCAAAAAAGCATTATCACCAAGTGCAACCAGGCAGGCAAACCGGTCATCACTGCAACCCAGATGCTGGAGTCAATGATCAACTGCCCCCGCCCCACCAGAGCGGAAGCCAGCGGTGTAGCCAACGCCATCATCGATGGTTCTGATGCCATTATGCTC
>CALGIY010000119.1 GCA_937914965.1 uncultured Thermoanaerobacteraceae bacterium
GCCTGGCGCGGCGGTGTCGTCTGGGTGACCGGATCGGTGTGTCCCGGCGTCGAGGGGCTGGTGGTGCCGCTTCCCCCTGTGCCGCCGGAGCAGCAAACAGGGGGATAAAAACGAAATTACTGCAGCAGCTCTCCCATAACCCTTTCAACTTCCCTGGTGATTAACCCAGATATCAAGAGATCGTACACCTTATTCAGATCCTTATAGAGAATCTGATCATCTTCATGGTGAGGTACTCGTTCCTGGATCAGATGGCAGGCAATCCCGGTCCCCTGGCCAACCTGGTGGGAAATATATTCCATGCCGCAGCTTGCCGCGAACATTTCCGCAGCAATCACCCAGGAGACATTCTCCACAACAGTCCGCACCTTGCGGGCTGCGATAGAACCCATACTGACATGGTCTTCCTGGTTACCTGAAGTAGGAATCGAATCCACACTAGCTGGGTGAGAAAGGACCTTATTCTCGGAGACCAAAGCAGCTGCAGCATACTGAAGCAGCATTAACCCGGAGTTCAGCCCCCCGTTTTTTGTCAGGAAAGGCGGCAGATCACCGTTTAATGAGGGGTTGACCAACCTTTCCACCCGCCGCTCAGAGATGTTGCCCAGCTCTGAAACAGCTATTGCCAGAAAGTCGAGGGCTAAAGCCAAGGGCTGCCCGTGGAAATTCCCACCGCTGATCACATCTCCCCCCTCGGGGAAGATCAAGGGATTATCTGTAACAGAATTAATCTCAGTTTCCAGGACACCTTTCACATAATTAATGGCATCTAAAGATGCCCCATGTACCTGGGGGATACACCTGAGAGTATAGGCATCCTGAACCCTTTTATGCTTTTTCCTTTCCAGCAGCTCGCTCCCCTTCAAGAGCCTCAGCATCAATCGAGCGCACACCCTCTGCCCCTGGTGAGGCCGCAGTTCATGAACCCTCGGGTCGAAAGCAGAAGGGATACCCTCCAGAGCTTCAAAGGACATAGCCGCGGCAATCGATGCCGCCTCTAACCTCGCGACCTCCCTTGCCGATCTGCCGGCGAGCGTTGCCGCCCGGATCTGCTGGAGCAAGGAATGGGCC